>CAIWTC010000033.1 GCA_903915485.1 uncultured Ignavibacteriales bacterium
ATAAATTTATGCTTATATACATACTTTATATTTGAAATTTTATGTATATACACATAATTATTGCTTGCTTTTTTATGTATATATACATACCTTTATACATTATATGGTAAAATATTATGGATAAATCTCACAGAAAACTGCTTTTAGAGCAGATAGATAGAAGAATTGATAAGCGGGCAATATTAGAAAGCCTCAACCCTCCGGCAAAAGGATGGATTCATACATTCCGTACAGCCCTGAATATGTCGCTTGAACAACTCGCCAGACGGCTTCACAAAACAGTTTCATCTGTTCAAGGCTTCGAAAAAAGAGAGGCCGAAAAATCAATAACACTTAAAAAAATGGTTGAAGTTGCCGAAGCAATGGACTGTCATTTTGTTTATGGCTTTATTCCTAAAGAAGGAACTCTTGCAAAAACAATTGAGCAAAAAGCATTAAAGGCCGCAAGAGATATCGTTACCCGCTCCTCCCAGACTATGGAGTTGGAGAATCAAGGCAATTCACCTGAAAGGCTACAACAAGCAATCATAGACCGGGCGGAAATTATCAAAAAAGAAATGCCGAAATATTTATGGGACTAGACTTCGATTATCAAGAAGGACAAACTCCTCTTGATGAAGACGAAAAAGAAGGACTACTACTACCCGCAATCAACACTAGGGGCGAACTTGATGAGTTCGAGCAGTTGGGGGTAGAGAATGCAATTGCCTGGTTAAACAAAAGGAAACTATCCCCTGATAAAATCCTCACGAATGAATTTGTAAGAAGATTGCACAAACGCATGTTTGGCACTATTTGGAAATGGGCAGGAGAATTCCGCACAACAAACAAAAACATTGGAGTGGATAAATTTTCAATTAATATTGAATTGAAAAATCTATTGGATGATGGGACCTACTGGATAGCAAACAAAACTTTTCTGCCTGATGAAATTGCAGTAAGAATAAGTCATCGAATCGTAGCGGTACATCCATTTGCTAACAGAAACGGGAGGCACTCAAGGTTATACGCTGATACATTTATTCATAATGGATTCGGGTTACCATATTTTTCTTGGGGAAGCAAAAGCCTTAATAAACAAGGCGAGGCAAGGACACAATATTTATCCGCACTTCGCGAAGCAGATAAACAAAACTATGAACCGCTGCTCAAATTTGCCAGACAATAATATATTTTATTCATTCACAATTCCTCCCTAAAAAATAAAATACCCCAACACAAACGGCGAAGCAATAAACAGAAACGCAATCACACATCCGCCACCCGGTTTAGGTGCGCCGTTCCTCAGCATCTTCATCGGTTCAGAATAGTACCCGGTTTTCCTGAGTATCCTGCGCTTGAAGTTTTGAGGTGCATTAAGAATTTTTGTTACATTATATATACCCAAAGCCTTTTTAGCCTGCCGCTTGGCTTTCGTTATTCCCAATATTGTGTTCAACGAAGGTTTACGGTACCGGAATAGTTTCATAATTAAGCTCCTTATTAATATTGTTCTTCAATCCCACTCAAATAAGTATTCAGTAATTCAGTGTTGTATTTATTGTAAGTATTTTAAAATAATGATTTAACATCTCATTGTCAATTACAAGTTAAACTGCTTAGCCGTGGATAAAAATTAACCTTTGCGCACCTTGCGAACATAGCGGTTAAACAAAAAAGGCGCACAACCTATTTACTAAGCCATGCGCCGATTAAATCACTAATTAAGTTTTACTTACTTTTATCAGGATAAGGTGGCGGAGGTGCCAACTCTTTACCCTTTTCCAAAAGTAGTTTTTGTATTTCTTCAATACCGCGATTTAACTGTTCATCGATTCCTTCGTATTCTTTTGCAGGATCGTTAGCAACAATTATATCAGGCGTTACTCCTTCACCCTCCATAATCCATTTTTTGCCTTCCACATCATAGCGTGAAAATTCAGGGCGAAACAGATATCCTCCGTCAACAAACGGAAGCGTTCCGCGGATACCCACGACACCGCCCCATGTGCGCTTACCTATTGTTGGTCCAAGCTTACTTGCCTTAAATCTGAATGAGAATAT
>CAIWTC010000034.1 GCA_903915485.1 uncultured Ignavibacteriales bacterium
CCGTATCTATTTTTTTGCCGTATTTTTCAGTTGTTTTCATTTTTAATCATATATTAAATATTACGATATCAAAATAATTAAAAATAATATATTTGTCAAGTGGAATGTTTCGAATTATGAATTATAAATGATTAGTTATGATTGACATATGTCGAAAAATGCAAAAGGCTGTACAGTTTGAACCGGACAGCCTTTTGAATATTTTTAAGAATTTGAAACTATAGATTTTCTACCGCATCAATTCCGGCAGGGAAAGGCAGATAAAATCTTACCTTCTGAACTGAACCGTCGCGTTTTACCATACGGTTAATGCGCTTGTTAATTAGCACGCTGTGAATAATATGTATATCATCTTCAACGACTGTACCGAATAAATAACTTGTTCCTTTAATGAGAACATTATTGCCAATCACTAAAGGAAATTCATCACTGCCCGTCATGTTCACAGAGGATTCGATAACGCAGTTGCTTCCAATAGATACATTACCTTTGATAATATCGCCTTCAAGAATCAATACATTATCGCCGATAGTAAACTTTTGATTATCATAGCAGGAGAGATGAGTGTTTTCACTAATCACAATGTTTTTCCCAAACGCAACCTGACCACTTATGAAAGCATTCTTCTTCAGATGAAGATTATAGTTGAGTTTAACTCCTTTGCCAATGTGTACTCCCCTTCCAATACGGATGTCAAGTGGGGTTCCTAGTTTATCCATTTCGATGATGTCTTCGGCAACTGATTGGTCAATGAAAAAATCATCGGGGTCATCAATTTCAATGATGTTGCGGAGCGATTCATAAACTTTACTTCTGAAAATATTATCCATTTCTTTCAATACGGATTTATCATTGAAACCCATGACAACATATTCTTCCTTAGGACTTGAGGCGCCGACTATATAATTGTATTTATTGAAAAGTCCAATCAAATCAGTTATGTAAATTTCACCTTGCGCGTTCTTGCTGTCAATTTGATTTATGAGTGTAAAAAGTTTTTTTGAATCGAATGCGTAAACGCCTGAATTATACTCACGGATTTCGAGCAGTTCATCTCTTGTGAATCCGTATGCCCTGCCTTTGTAGTTAGTCTTATAAGTTTTATCAGCAGGTATCGCTAAAATATCTTTGTGTTCGATAATTTCGATTACATTGTTAAAATCTTTTCCGGAAGGTTTTCCGTGGATATCAGTTTCCTTTACACGAACGATTCTGCCGTATGAATTAGCCGCACTGTCGCCCTCATAAATTCCGGTAAGCACCATCATATCTGCTTTGGAAGTTTTGAAACTATTCCGGAACTCAATAAGTGTTTCCTTGTCGATAAGTCCCATGTCGCCCGGGAGTACATATACAACGCCCTTAAAACTTTTCTTGATTTCATCCAATGCAATTTGTACGGCGTGTCCGGTGCCCTTCTGCTCTGCCTGATATGCGAATGCAGTATCCTTTCGCTTGCCTATTACTTTCATAACATCGGCAGCCTTGATACCTACGACTACAACTGAGTTAATATCAGGAATTGCTTTAGCACATGCATCATAGACGCGCTCGACGGTAGTAACACCCCAAATTTCATGAAGCATTTTTGAGCGTTTGGACTTAATGCGTTTACCGTGACCCGCAGCTAAAATGATAGCCACTTCGTTAGAAGTATAACTTAATTTAGAAGAAAGCTGTTTTTTAATTTCATTTACTGAATCGTTAATATTCACTGATATTCCAAGTTATTTTAAAATTGTATACCTATTTTATCGAAATTTGAGGGAAGTTGCAAATATTTGGCGAGTTAAATCTGAAAGGGAAACTGCTGACCTCGGCGACTTCAAAGAGATTTAGGAAATAATATATAAATACCTTAATATAAGGTTCAAATCCTCTTCTACGGCGAACTTGAAGAGACTCCCGACCACCATCGTGTCGGTGAGAGTTCCCGCCTCTGAAAGCGTGGCAGCGTAGGTGAACCCGCCCGAAAGGGTCTCGGTGAGGGTTCCC
>CAIWTC010000035.1 GCA_903915485.1 uncultured Ignavibacteriales bacterium
TCGAGTTCGTTATCAAAGTCAATTGAGACAATGACTGATATTTATTCGTTTATATTTTATAATATGAATGTGAAATTTGAAAAGTAATTTTATTGAATGATGATTTACGCATTACAATACTTTAAAACACAAAACCCCGACATCGTGCCGGGGTTCTGTGTTTATATCTCAAAAAAGATTTGTTAACGCACCTGTCTTTGAGGTGTCTCATTTCTTTGTGAAGTATCTGCTTGGGTTTGCATCATCTTGTATTGCTGAATTGCTCTTCCAATCTGAGGATCCTCAGGATAAGATGCCTGGAGTTTTACGAGAATGGTTACAATTTTCTTATAACTCTTGATGTCCTCATAATACTGCATCAAAGCTCTGTAAGGTGCAAAGTCAGCAGGGTTATCTTCAATCTCTTTTAGAGCCTGAGTTTCCATTTCTGCTATTAGACTTTGCTTGAGTGAGCTATCGCCGTTTCTGCCATAGAGATTGGCTATCTGGTACATAATTCTCGGATCTAATCTAACTAACTTACGCGGCATCTTCGATTCCATTAAATTAAGTGCCTCTATAGATTGCTTCTTTAAATTTTCAGAATCAGCGCCGCTACTGAGAGCTTTATTATTGAGGTAAAGTGCAAGTCTAACAAAAGAATTTCTGTAATTCTGTACAAGTCTTTCCTGATTATCGTCAAGGAAAATTTTAGTTCCGTTAAGGCCTCTGAACTTAAATCCCGGTTCGTAAACTTTGCTGAAAGATTTGTTCTCTTCATAAAGCTGTGCAGTCAGAATTTTTTCGTTTACTAATTCTTGTTCCTTACTTGATTGTTTTTCAGGAACCAAACGGAATGCAATACCTTCCATTTTGCAATAGTCAGCTAAACCTACTTTACAGTCCTCTGAGCAAGTAACTGCAAAATAAATTGGTCTTACCCAATGATTTTGTTCAATGATGTCTGTAACAACTCTGTCCTGAGCACGGATTGATTTTTTGACGAGACCGTCTTCATATCTCCAAGCACAAGTTGATTCCATTGTCCAGTCAATTCTACCATTTCTAATAACTGATGAATCTTTAATATCATACTCATCAACCAAGAAACTTTTCGCTCTGTCTGAAAGTCCCGTATAGTTATTATAGTTCACGCATCGTTTGTTAAAGTCAGCAGGAACTTCAATACTGTGGGACTGAACCCATTCAACAGGGTGGAATAAAGTATCGGTCAATTCAGAATCGGGGATACTCATTTTAACTTTGAGAGCGCCGTGTGGTTCAAGATTCTTCAACTGTGAAATGTACCAAGGCGTATTTGCCAAGCTGAGATTTACGATACGGATGTCAGTACGGATACCTTCAACTTCCTGTAAATACCAAAGAGGGAAGGTATCATTATCACCGTTCGTGAACATTATGGCATTCGGTGCACAACTTTGAAGCATGTTATATGCTAAATCCCATGGAATCCAGTTTTCTGAACGGTCATGTTCGTGATAGTTTGCAACAAGCATTCTACCGGGGACAAAAACCATTCCTACTAAAAGAACAACCCATCCAATGTTTTGAGCCATTGCCGGAGATTTGATTTTTTCTTTTAGCCAGTAAATTATTGAATGAATAGCAATACCTATCCAAATTGCAAATGCTAATCCACCTGCTGCATAAAACTTATCTCTTTCGCGAGGCTGAGGTTCCTGCTGATTTTGATAAAATGCAAAAAGATATGTTGTGAAAATGAACAACACCAGGAATGCGGTTGCCATCTTCCAGTCTTTCTTGAAATGGAAAAATATTCCCATTAAACCAATCAAGAACGGAATACCGTAAAATGAATTATGTCCGTCACCCTCAAACTTTAGGTTAAAGATTTTGCCGAATATATTGGCAATTCCATTGAAAGGATAAACATTAGGGCCCGAATCCTGTGTCCAGGTTGAACGCCCGCCATAAGTCCAAAGGATATATCTTGACATCATATGATTCATCTGATACTTCCAGAGGAAACTTAAATCAGATGAGTATTTTGATGTATCGTAAATACCCTGCTGATGGTCTTCAGTCGAGAATCTGCGTTTGAAAGTAGGGAAGTCGCCATACTGTTCACGATTCAAGTATGAAAGGAACTGAGTAAAATTCTTTGGTGCGTTTTCATTAATCGGGGTGTCTTGATTAGAACGGATTAAAATGAGCGCATAAGTTGTGTAACCGAGGATGATGAGAAATACACATGTTGATATAGCATAAACAGCAGTGTGTTTCTTTGTGTGTCCCCAATAAATCAGATAACCAAGTAGACCGAAAAGAACAACGAATAATGCAATCGCTGTGTTTGCGTTTTCGCTTGCAATTTTCCCTAAATATTCAGGAATATTTTTTACGATTACAGGGTAAATAATAGTCTTTGCAATAACACCAACAAGGAATGCGACATAGATCGAGTTTCGGTTGAATACTTTCTTCCAAAAAGCTCCGATTATCACGGCGCTTACCACAACCATAATGATTTTGAATTTAGAATCAAAATCCTGATACATATCTTTAGTAGGTGCAGTTGTCGCTAATGCAGCATCATCTAAGTGCCACAAATACAATGCGATGATTAAAAGTATTCCGATATGTCCCATGAATATATACCCCGTCTCTTTTATCGCCTGTTCATCGGTGACATACTTACGGTACATGATAATCATTACAACGGTAATGATTGCAAGTATAGCAAACATACGGAGTGTAGTTGAAACGCCTGTCAGATAGGCAATGAGGAATAAATATTTAACGCTGTCAGGTTCATCTGCTTTTTCATTCCAAACCATGCCGAAGTAAACTATAGCGGCAAAGATTGTAGTGTTTAGCGCATAAATTTCTGATTCGGTTCCGTTGAACCAAAATGAATGACTGAAAGAAAATGCTAAAGCTCCAATTGCTGCAGATATATATGTAAAAAGAGCATCATTCAGGTTGGAGTATTCTCTTCCTTTATAATTCTCAATAAGCTTTACGATTATTAAATAAAGCATCAGAATTGTGAGTCCGCTGGTAATAACTGACAGATAGTTAATCCTCAATCCCATGTTATCTGCGGTAGGCAGCATGGAAAAGAATCTGCCCATCAAGGTCATGAATGGTGACCCGGGCGGATGTGGTATCTGCATTCCATAGGCTGCGGCAGAAACTTCACCACAATCCCAAAACGATACGGATGGTTGTACGGTTTTGAAAAGAACTATCACTGACAGCAGGTAAACAACTGCTCCGATAATCCTTTCGATACGCTTATAGTTCATCTATTTTCCTCAGAATTTTAAAAAAGAAAAATAAGCTAAAATCTGCTTTTATTCAATAGAAATTTTCAGAACTTTAGCCTAATTTAATAAAACTACGGGCCCGCGATTTCATTTCATCAAGCAGGCCGCATTATGAAAGTCAGGTAGCAATTACTTTCAAAAATATTATTACATTGCCATAGTTTTAATAATCATTTTGACTTAATAAATCCAAAAAGGTTTCAAATTATTTATTTATACTTAAAACGGGATGCAGGTAATCCGAATGAATGCTAATGCTTTAAGTCGAATATCTGCAAAGGCCGTGGCTTTGATACAAAACGAGAATACTAATTTGTTATTATTCTTAGCTTTTACAATTCGCATTATTTGGGTGCTGTATTTCCCGGTTCATCCTGTTAGTGACTACCTTTGGTATTATGAGCGGGCTTTATCAATTTCCGGCGGAATGGGTTACTCTGTTAATAATATTCCAACTGCTTATTGGCCAATAGGATATCCTGCATTTCTCGGTGCAATATTTTACTTATTTAATAACAGCATTCTTGCCGCTCAGTTAGCAAATGTCCTTTTAGATGTCGCGAGCATTTTTCTGATTTATAAAATTGCCTTGCTGTTAACTTCAAGCAAAAAGATTGCGGGGTTGTCGCTTCTATTTTTTAGTTTATATCTTAATCATATTGCATATTGCTCGCTGCTATCTTCTGAAGTCCTTTTCTTGTTTCTGCTTCTTCTTGCAGTTTATATATTCATTTCAAATCACAATTCAGTTAAATCATTTGTGCTTTTTGGTCTGACTATTGCTGCAGCAGTTCTTGTTAAGCCAATTATTGTCTTCTTGCCGCTGGTATTTCTCGCCTTGAAGTTCAATAAAAAGATTCAATATATATTAATTACATATTCGATTGTAATTATTGCTCTAATTCCAATAACTGTCAGGAATTATAACATATATAAAGAAGTATTCTTTGTTTCACTTAACTCACCTGTGAATTTATTTATAGGGAATAATCCTTATTCAAATGGTACATACCGTTATGATGAGAATGTCACAGGCCTAATTGGAAATCCAACAGATGAATTTACGGAAAGCAAAAGAGCAGGGGAGTATGCGAAAAAGTATATACTGGAAAATCCGGGTAAGTCGCTTTCACTCATACCAAAGAAAATATATTATCAGTATGTTAATGATGTGGATGGGTTGTCTTCATGTTTCGTCGGAATTCCTGATGAATATACACTGCAAAAAACGATTCTGATTTTCCTTAGATGGGTATCTCAGCTTATTTACATGATGGTTGTCTTACTATTCCTGTACAAAGTATATTTAAAAATCCGAGCGCACAGTATGTTGAAAGGTATTAGAGGTGTGTGTGCTTTAGTGCTGATATACTTCTTCTTAATGTATTTGCCTTTTTTTGGCGCACCGAGATTCCACTACCCCATGATGCCATTTGTTATAATTAAGATGTTTGGTTGGTTGAATGAACGGCGGGTAGCGTTACAACAAACTTAGATCCTTTACCAATCTCACTCGAAACTGAAATAGTTCCGTTATTTTTTTCTGCAAATTCTTTGCATATTTGCAAACCGAGCCCGGTACCTCTTTCCCCGCTTGTACCTTTGGTTGATGTTTGACTTCCTAAGTCAAACAAGACGGCTAGTTTATCTTCTCCCATCCCGATACCATTATCAATAATAGACAGTTCCACTTTGTCTTTCACGGTTCTGGAACTTATAGTAATTGCTGATTTCAAATCTGAAAATTTAATTGCATTAGAAACGAGGTTGCGAATTATTGTTTTTAACATATGGGTATCAGCGAAAACTTTGTCTGATTCACCAATTTGGTTGATTATTTCAATTTCTTTTTTCTTGGCAGATTCAGTCAAAAGTCTGAAAGTATCATTTAGCACAGCGTTTAGATTTAGTTCGTTTGGGCTAAAATGAACCGCGTTGTGTTGTAGTCTGGACCATTCGAGCAAATTTTCCAAAAGAATAAAAGTGTCCTTTGAGATGTTATAAATTGAATCGGTCATTCCTTTAATTTCTTCACGATCCATAGAATCATAATTGTCGTATAATAGTTGAGAATAGCCAAGTAAACCCACAAAAGGTGATTTCAAATCATGGGCAATTATTGAGAAGAACTTATCTTTAATTGAATTCAGCTCAGTTAGTTGATCTTTGGTCTCAAGTAACTGTTTCTCATTCCTTTTAATAATCACATACTTGTAATAAACTATCAATGCTACAAATACAACTATTAGTAATAAACTGATTCCGCCGACAGAATAAATCTTCATTCTGCTTTTCAATGCTTGATTATTAAATTCTTCAGTGAACATAGCCTCGCGAACGCTTATTGCATCTTGTAAGGCATTGATAGCGGATTCCATAACCGAGTTTTTACTTGAACTGCTCAGGCTATCATAAAGTCCAAGATATTTACCTTCTTCAGTTTTATTGCCTAGCAATGAATATATTTTACTTATTTGAAATAGGGTTCTCAGTTTATAATCAAATGATTTATTTTCTCCAACTTTTAAGGCGCGAAAAGCATAATCTAGAGCACTTTTATATTGTTTCTTATCCGAGTAATACTGTGCTATCTCAGTATAAGTGTTCGATAAATTTGTACTGTCTTTTATTTCAATAAATAATTCTTCTGAAAGTTTTAGGTATTTCAGTGCTTCTAAAGAATTATTCTTCAATATCATTAATTTCGAATATAAAAGGTAGTCCTCAGACAAGACTTGTTTTGCCCAAAAAATTTTTTCAGGCAACATATTAGATATAGATTTATTTAGGTAAAAAGCAGAACTATCATAATTTTCTTTTTTCAAAAATATTCGAGCTATATATTTCTGAGAATGACCCGCCAAAAATGTATTGTTTGGTTCAAGCGATGTTCTAATTGAATAAGCTTTCATAAAATAATAGAAGGCCGAATCAAACATTTGTTTTTTTTCGTAAACCAATCCAATGTTATTGAAGCATGTGGCTAAGGACATTCCATCTGATGCAGGCGAAAAATATGTTTGGGCCTCTTTATAACATTTCTCGGCAGAATTATATATGCCTAACCCATAATATAGGTTCCCCATGTCAATTATTACGAATCCTAATAAATCAACCACCTTCTTAGTTGGATTGACGGAGTTGTTTTTAAAGAGGATGTTTAAGGCCATTGAATAATCATCCAGAGCTGAAACATGTTTCCCCTGACTTAAATCATATTTCCCTTTCAAATAAAAATAAGTAGGTAAACTTGATGTGTGTTTTGTTGCTATTCTTGATGCAGTTTCGTAAAAAGACGGGAATAGTGACTTGGCTATTGCAGGGTTGATTTCAATGTAATACTTAATCTTATTAAAGAGTACATGATACTTTAAGTAATCATCACCAATATTTTTGTGTAGATTAGAATCAAAGTCAGCCATCGTATCAATTTGTGGGAAAATCTCACAAAAGAGCAGAACCATGCAAATAAAAAAATATTTGATGCGCAAAGAGTTTAACAAAAACAATTCCAGATTAGTTGAAAATCTAAATTAGTAAAATAACTTTCAAATATACTTATTCCATCACTACAATAATAATTTTTGAAAGCAAATAATGTACAAATAGAAATGTTTCCTCAGATCTAAATTGAGTACATAGTAATTCAGAAAAGTTGCAGGGGACAATGTAAAAAATAGGTGTATCATTATGGCGCACAATTCTCATAATGGGACATTGTACTAGGCAAATTAATTCGATTTTATTTCCATTTTTAAATATTTTTGGGGTATAAAATTTGCAAGGTAATTCTTTTTCAGTAATTGGAGATAGAGATGTTGAATATCACACAATTAACAAA
>CAIWTC010000036.1 GCA_903915485.1 uncultured Ignavibacteriales bacterium
CAGCGGTACAGGTAAGACTAGTATAATGAAGCCTTTCTTGAAAAAGTATCCGGAATTTGTTTATTCAGTTTCGGCAACAACAAGAAAGAAAAGAGAGAATGAAATTGACGGAGTTGATTATTTTTTCATCTCTGAAGAAGAATTTAAAGTTAAGATAGAGAAAAGCGAATTTCTTGAATGGGAATGCGTTTATGATTATTTTTACGGTACACTTAAGAAATTTGTAGAAGATACAATCTCTGATGGTAAAAATATTTTAGTTGAGGTTGAAGTAAAGGGTGCTCTTTCAATAAAGAAAAAGTATCCTGAGTCAAATCTCATTTTTATAGAACCACCGTCATTTGATGAATTATCAAAACGGTTAAAAAATCGTCGTACTGAAGACGAAGTGGACCTTCACAAGAGGTTAGAGCGAGCAAGGTGGGAGATGGATCAAAAATTATTGTTTGATAAATGCATCTTGAACTTAAACCTTGATGAAGCAATAAAACATTTAGAAGAAGAATTAACAAAATAAGATAGAAGGATAAATTATGCCAATTACAGCAATAGACTTACGCGAAATAGATAAACAGGCCGCAAATGTTTATGAAGCAATAATAGCAGCTTCAAAAAAAGCTCGTCAGATTAACGACGACCAAAAATTGGAGTTTAATCAATTACTTCAGACAATTCAGCCACAAAACCAGGATGATGATAGTGAAGATTTTCACAATCCTGACCAAATGAAGATTTCACTTGAATTTGAAAGAAGACCAAAGCCACATATTCAGGCTTTGAATCAGCTTTTAGATGGTGAAGTTGAATATCAGTACCGTACCGGTTTAAAATAATTTTTGTATTGAAATATTTTTAAGTAAAATTAAAATTCATATATCATCAAAAATTAATATTAATTATAAAGTAGTGGTTGTTTTATGTTAACTGATAAAGATCTTCAATCAATTCAAGAAACGAGAGACTTGTCTCTTATCGCTAAAAAAGCTCAGTTGGAATTTAAACATTTCACACAAGAGCAAGTTGACAAGATTGTGAAAGCAATGGCGGATACTGCATATCATGAGGCTGAGAGATTAGCTAAAATGGCGTGTGAAGAAAGCGGTTTTGGAAAAATTTCTGATAAGATAGTTAAGAATCAGTTCAGTTCAAAAAATGTCTACGAGTCAATTAAAAACTTGAAAACTGTCGGTGTCATTGGCACCGAGGCCGACGGTAAGATAATTAAAATTGCTGAGCCTATGGGCGTTGTTGCTGCATTAGTTCCTTCGACTAACCCAACTTCAACAGCAATTTTCAAAACAATCATATCCCTCAAATGCAGAAATGCAATCGTTCTTAGTCCGCATCCTCGTACAACTAAATCAACAATTGAAACAGCCAAAATGCTTTCCAAAGCTGCTGAAGATGCGGGAGCGCCGAAAGGATTGATTCAATGTATGAAGTCTCCGACTGTCGAGGGAACTGAAGCATTGATGAAAGACCCTAATATAGCCGTTATTCTTGCTACCGGAAGCGGTGCGATGGTTAAGGCAGCCTACAGTGCTGGGAAACCCGCATATGGTGTAGGTGCCGGAAATGTTCCTGCTTTCATTGAGAAAACTGCTGATTATAAAAAAGCAGTTGCTGATATCATTTATGGAACTACTTTTGATAATGGTACTTTATGTTCTTCCGAGCAGGCAATTATAGTTGACCAAAATATTCATGAAGTAGTTTATGCGGAGTGCTTAGCTCAGGGTGCTTATTTTACAAACAGGGAAGAGAAGCAATTACTCGCAAACCTGATAATGAAGGATGGCAGACTCAATGCTGAAATAGTAGGGAAGCCGGCCGTTTGGATTGCTAAGCAGGCAGGATTTACTGTTCCGGAGAACACAAGAGTACTTATCTCGCCTTGCGAAGTTGTTGGCAAAAGCGAACCACTATCTGTCGAAAAACTTTCTCCAATTTTAGCTTATTATGTTGTTGAAGGCTGGCTCGATGGCTGTCATAAATGTATCGAGTTATTGAATTTTGGCGGAATTGGTCATACAATGGTAATTCATTCAAATGACTTAGATATCATAATGAAATTTGCTTTAGAGAAACCGGCATTTAGAATATTAGTAAATACTGTTTCGTCGATTGGTGCTGTTGGTTATACAACTGCTCTTACTCCATCTCTAACATTAGGACCGGGTACTTGGGGCGGTTCAATTGTTAGCGAGAATGTCTCTGCAAAACATTTGATGAATGTTAAGTCTGTTGCATTCGAAACAAATCCTATTCATCCGGGGCATACTGTGAATCGCGGAACTTTTGGAAAGAACACTCTTACTAGCGGTAGTTTTATTAATGACATCGAGGAGAGACTTAGGTCCCGTGCAGGTAATCCTGTGATAAATGAGTCATACAATAAAAAGGTTCAACCTGTTAACGCTGAGTCAGTGCAGAAGGGTAAAAGTTTTGGACAGGGTATATCCGAATCCGATGTCCAGGAAATTATTAGGAATTTTAAATTCTAAATAGTTTATCTACTTCAAAGTTTTTAGTCTTCCAAAAACCTTTGTAGAAGTATTCATTTTTATGACAGTCATAAAAATAATCTTTTTCCCATTCAGTTATATTCTGAACAATTTGTCCAAGTGCATCAGCAATATATAATACTTCATCATCATGCATTGTAGGATGCAGCGATATTCTTACCCATCCTGGTTTTTCAGATAAATCACCTGAATCAATTTTATCAGTTATAAGTTTAGAGCGGTTCGGGTCGACATGCAAAAGATAATGTCCATAAGTTCCTGCACAAGAGCATCCGCCTCTGGTTTGAATTCCAAATCTGTCATTAAGCAATCTAACAATTAGATTATAGTGAGCATTGTCAATATATAGGGAAAAGGCTCCGAGTCTTTCCTTTAGATTTTCAGCAAGTATATGCAGATGGGGTATCTTCTCGAGTTCAGAAAACATAAGTTTTACCAACTGATGTTCCCGTTCCAGAATTTTAGCTGTACCCATCTTATCTTTTAATTTAACTGAAAGGGCTGCCTTAATAGTTTGCAAAAATGGTGGTGTTCCACCATCTTCTCTTGCCTCAATATTATTAATGAATTTATACTGCCCCCATGGATTTGTCCAATCCACAGTTCCGCCGCCCGGTTCATCAGGAATGTGGTTAGTGTATAATTGTGAATTGAAAATTAAAACACCGGGGGTACCAGGGCCTCCCAAGAATTTATGAGGAGAAAAAAATATCGCATCCAATGAGGCTTCTTCATCCTCCGGATGCATATTAATATCCACATAAGGGGCAGAACATGCGTAATCTATGAAACAATAACCACCGAAACTATGCATGATTTTTGCAAGTTCGGTTACAGGTGTCATTATTCCGGTTACATTTGAGCATGCGGAAAAACTACCAATTTTTAGTTGGCGGCTTTTGTATTTATCCAGTTCTTTTTCGAGAGCAGGAATTGAGATTGTACCGTCCTCGGCAGGAGGAATAACCACTACTTCGCAAATAGTTTCCATCCATGATGTTTGATTTGAGTGATGCTCAAGGTGGGAGATGAAAACTACTGGTTTAAGATTCTCCGGTAAAGCTACAAAATCTTTTAGTTGTTCTGGAACTCGCAATCCCAATAAGCGAATTAATTTATTAACAACACTGGTCATACCTGATCCGGCATTAATCATTATGTCGCTTTTGGAAGCATTCACATGCGCCTTAATGATGTTCTGTGCCTCGTGATAAGACTTAGTCATCATAACGCCTGTCTCGCTTGTTTCAGAGTGTGTATTCCCAACATAAGGTCCAAATGATTCAAGCATAGCTCGTTCAATTGGCTCGTACAATCTTCCACTGGCTATCCAATCTGCATAAAGAAGTTTTTGCAGACCGTATGGGGACTCAAAAGTTAAATCATTCCCAACAGTATTCGAACGAAAAGTTTGAAAGTATTTTTCTAGTTCATTCACTTAAATTATGCTCTATACTCTGAAAAAAACAAAAGTATTACCATTTAGAATCATCTCTCCTAGAACTCTTTGAACTTCCGCCGTGAATGTTACAGTTTTCGGGCATTCTATCCGTTGGTACAATATCCGAAACTTTGTTGGGGCAACCGGGATTGGCAAGGCGTGTGTCGCCTCTATCAATTGATTCCTTGCAAAATTCAACAGATGTTATTCCTTCGGGGAGTTCAAAATAATCCATTGGGAGTTTTATTTTATCGTAAACTTCAGCCATAAATTTTGCCCAAATCGGCAACGCCGCTCTAGCACCTTGACCATACCAACCATTAAATTTAACATGGCGATCATCAAATCCGACCCAGACTGTTCCGACGAGTTGGGGTGTGAATCCTGAAAACCAAGCATCGGCAAAATCCTGAGTAGTACCGGTTTTTCCTGCAGCAGGTCTATGGAAGAATTTTCTTGCCGAAGCACCGGTTCCGTAATTAAGAACTCCTTCCATCATACTAGTTACCATTGCAGCGGTTTGTTTTGAGATAGCTTCGTAGGATTCACCTTTGATTTCTTCAAGGACAATACCGTTTCTATCCACCACTCTTAAGATGGAAAGAGGGGAGTGATAGATTCCGTTTGCCGCTAAAGTGGAAAAACCTGTTGCTAATTCTAATGGAGTAACCTCAGAAGTTCCAAGAGCAATAGAAGGGTAAGCCGCTAAATCCGATTTTATCCCCATTTTATGGGCATACTTTGCCACTTGATCGGGCGGCGCCTTGTCAGAGGTCGTTAAACGCCCAGCGATGACATTCACGGACTTTGCGAGGGCATCCCTGAGTGTCATATAGCCTCCATAATCACCATCGCTATTGCTCGGAGACCAACCATTATGATTAAATTTTTCATTAAGGAATGAAGATGCAGGAACACACCCATTATCTATTGCCGTAGTATAAACAAAAGGCTTAAAGGCTGAACCAGGTTGGCGCTTAATTTGGGTTACATGGTTCAGACCATAACTAAAGTCCTGATTAGTTCCGCCTACCATCGCTTTAATATGCCCGTTAGTTGGATCCATTACTACAAACCCAACTTCTATCGTAGAGGCAATTTTCTTTACAGAGTCTATAAATCTTTCGTCACCTTGTAGTTTGGAGAAAATAGACTGTTTTTTCTCTTCGGTATCAGCCTCTTTATACTCTGCAGTATTTTTGATTGCCTTGTCTAACAGTGCAGGTAGAATTGATTTGTTTGACTCCCACTTCCAGTTCTTATAGAAAGTTTCTTGGTATTCCTTTAGGTGGTCAGAAGAAACTTTATTTGCTATTAGCTGCATTCTGGAATCGACAGTCGTATATATGGACAGTCCAGCTCTATATAAATCATACCCGTGCTTTTCAGCTATAGTTTCCATTTGCTGACGGATGTATTCAATAAAGTGAGCTGCATCTCCTTTGATTTTGACTTTGCGACCTTTAGCAAGAGCAATGGGTTCGTTCTTAATCTGTTGATATAAGTTGTCGCTTATATATCCTGCATCGACCATACTTTTGAGCACAAGATTTCGTCTTGATATAGCCTTTTCAGGATGCTTCTCAGGATCGTAAACCACAGATGATTTAAGAAGCGCAATCAAAAGGGCTGACTCGTTAAGTGTCAAGTCACGGCCTTTTTTATTGAAATAAATTCTTGCGGCAGACTCAACTCCATATGCACTTTTACCAAAGTAGGAAACATTCAAGTACAATTCAAGAATTTCACGCTTTGTGAAAGTTCTTTCAATCTGCACTGCGGTTATCCATTCACGAATCTTTCGCACTCCGGTCCCTAAAAAAGATTCCTTAGAACTTTTTAAGTTGTATAAATTCTTAGACAATTGCTGCGTTAATGTGCTTGCACCTTCGCGGGAGAATGTAAAAACATTTTTTAAGATAGCTTTTACAACTCTATCAAGGTCAACGCCCCAGTGGTCATAAAACTTGCGGTCTTCAGTGGCTATCAGTGCTTGGATGATATGAGGTGGTAAACTATCGATATCAATGTCAATTCTATTTTCTATATAGAAAGAGCCGATTATCTCACCGTCTATTGAATATACTTTGCTGGCTAATTGCGGTTTCGGATTTTCAAGATCTTCTAAAGAGGGAAGTCCATAAATGACATAAATCATGAATGCAAGTATAGGAATACAGCAAGCCAGAACTATCTTTAAAATTCGCTTTTTTGGTTTGTTCTTTTTATTTGATTTTTCATTTCGATGTGATTCATTATAAGAATCATCTATCTCTTTAGCCATCTATATTCCAATCAATCATTTCAAATTTATTATTAGAGAAAATACCATAACATGGTTTATTGAGCCAGGTGCCAAGATTCACATATACGCCATTCTTATATTCCTGAAAACATTTTCTATGCGAATGACCAAAAATAACATAATCATAATTCAAATCAATATATTTTTGTGCTGCAATTGATAAACTATCAACTCTTCCATAATTCTTCTGGGAAGTATAAGCCCTGCTGGATTTACTGCTGCTGCTCGCAATCCAAATTCCTAAATCAGGGTGAACTAATGAATAAAGGAACTGAAAGAATTTATTTCGCAATATAAATTTAAGAACCTTATATCCAAAATCTTTAGCAACTAATCCGTCACCGTGAGCAATAAAAAACTTGTTCCCATCAATTTCCATCGATATTGGTTTTTCGTGAAGAACTACACCAATTTCTTTTGAGAAGAAATCACGGTGCATAAAATCGTGGTTCCCGATTATATAGTGAATTTCTGTTCCTGAAGTTACTAAGTCGGCCAATGCTGAAAAAAGGCGAAAGTGCCCTCTCTGATGAACGCGCCTGTATTCA
>CAIWTC010000037.1 GCA_903915485.1 uncultured Ignavibacteriales bacterium
AGCAATGAGTGAAAGCTTTGGACCGACAGTTTTTTCAAGTCCCAACTTGATGTTCATGAAGTTGTCGCCGTCATTTTTTTCGAATGAATAGTTCATGCAAGCCAATGTGGTAAGGTAACCCATGAATTCGAAATTTTTACTGGCGGAAGCGAATAGTCCCGGAGATTTAATCGCATATCTAGCGGATGAATCAAAATATCGTCCTTTACCTTGGGAATCAAAACCAAAAGTAACCTGTGGTATGGTTGTGGATTCCTTGATGGCTTTGAAGCGGATATTAACAGCGGGAGTTTTATACCAAAGAGGGGAGCCTGAACCGATGATATTTGCGCCGCCATAGGAAATGCCGAAAGAAATATCTTCAAACACGCCTACTTCCAATCGACCGATAATAATACCGTCAGGCAAAACATCAGTTGAAACAGCGACCAAACTTTTAGCAAGCACACCCGCGGAAGGCATATCAACCAAATAACGGTATTCGACTTTAGCATCGGACCCCGCAGTAGATTGCGCCTGAATAAAACCAGTCGACAAAATAAATACTAAAAAGAATATGTAGCTTTTCATCGTTACCTAAATAATAAATATTGATTTATTAATATAATGAAAGAAAGAAGAAAAAGTTAAAAAATTATTTATTATGAAAGAAGCTTCTTCTCATAATCTTTACAACTGGTTTTTCATTTGAAGTAATGAATAAATATCTAATAAACATTCATATATATCGTTGCGTTATTTTTATTCCACAACTATCTCATAACTCAATTTCGATTTATGATAAGTATTCTAAAAATTATTTTGTTCATTTTTTTATTTTCAGAATTTCATTCATCATATTAATTAACTGTGAGTTTTGGTATGGCTTGGATAGGTAATGAGAGCACCCTGCTGCCAAGAACTCATCCATTTCCGATTCGGTCGCATAAGCTGTAATGGCAATAATAGGGGTATGTGAATATTTTTCTATTTGCCTGATATGTTTTGTGGTTTCAACTCCGTCGGCACCTCTGCCAAGATTAATATCCATTAGAATTGCAGAATAGTTCCTAAATGTTGCTTTTTCTATTGCTTCTTCTGAGTTTTTAGCTCTGTCGATAACACAAATATCCTTAAGTAAAATCTTGGTTAATGAAACAGCCACTTCATCATTTTCCACATAAAGGACTTCCGGTAGTGATTCTCCCTGAACCAGAAATGCCTTCTTTATAGAAGATTGTACTTGATCCTCTTTTAGAATTTCATCATAAACATTGAATATACTTACGGGCAATCTTAGTGTAAAAGTTGAACCCTCTTCAAGTTTGCTTTCAACGGTAATATCTCCCTGCAATAGCTCAACAAATTTTTTCGTGATTGACAATCCCAACCCGGAGCCCTCAAAACTTCTGCCTTTCCCTTCACTTACTTGTCTAAATTCTTCCCATATAAGATCCTTATTCTCGTCAGATATTCCAATCCCTGTATCGCTGACTTTAATTACAATGAAAATTTGTGCGTTTTGTGTTTCAGTAAATAAACTTACTTTTACTCCACCCTCCAAAGTGTACTTAAGCGCATTGTTCACAAGATTATTTATTATTTGCCTGAAAATCATTGGGTCGGTGTCAATGATCAATGATTCGTATTCTAATTGTGGTTTTAGATAAAGTGATTTTCTAACCGCTGTTTCATTTAATAATACAAGCACTTCTTTTATTATTGGAATTATATCGGATTTTACTATGTTGGTGGTTAATTTTCCTGCCTCAATTCTTGACATATCAAGTATAAGATTCAGTGTTTCCATTAAACGCTGTCCGCCACTATAAATTATACGCGCAAATTTCTTTACCACTGTATCATAGGGGTCATGTTGCAGCAACTCAGCGTAACCCAAAATACCAATCATTGGGGTGCGAAGTTCATGACTCATATTATTAAAGAAACTGGATTTCACTCTATTCATTTCTTCAGCTTTTTCTTTTGATTCAATCAGCAGTGTTTCCGTATTCTTCCGTTCAGCAATTTCCAATTGTGCCTGTTGGTATAGTTGAGCGTTATTGAATGCCATTGCTCCTAAGCTTGCCAAAGTGAGGCAAAGATTAATCTCAGATGTAGTAAGTGTTCTTGGCGCTCCCACCTTGGAGACGATTAGAGTTCCTATTACCTGTGATTTAACTTTTAGCGGAAGGTAAAGGATGGATCCTAACCCTCTTTGATTGCTTACTGTTCTCTCTGCCGTTGTGAAATCTGCATTTGCAGTGTCGGGCACAAAGACAGGTGCACCCGTGGTTAAGGCTTTCTTTATATGTGGGTGGTCGTTTAGGGATGCATAACGAAATTCTTCAGGGAACTGAGGCGGAAGTTCAGGTGAAGTCGCCCTAAGATACAGCATTTCTTCTTCAAGTGTGTAGATGGCAGCACTTTGTAAATCCATCAGCTCGGTAATGCTATCGGTAGTCGCCTGGAAAACTGTCGCAAGTTCTAACGATGAAGAAAGACTTTGGCTGCATTTTAACAAGACACTAAGTTCGTTTACTCGTTTTTGCATTTCTTGTTCAACTTGCTTGCGCTCAGTGATATCCTGATGAAAAGCCATATAGAACTTCTCATCCCCAATTTTTATAATACTAGTTGTAACATTGAGAAATATAATTTGCCCGCTCTTATGAAAATGTTCAACTTCGAAACGAACAATCTCTCCTGCTTTTACTCTGTTAACTATTTCAGAGTGTTCTTCCATTGTCTTTTCTTTGAGTACATCCAGACTCCTAATGTCTATGTCCTTAAGCTCATTCAATGTATATCCATGCATTTCAGCAAAGGAGTGGTTCGCCTCAGATATTCTTCCATCAAGAGTCATTATCATTAGACCCTCGTTAGCCTGATTGAATAAATTGCGGTACCTATCCTCAGATGCCATTAATGCTTCTGCTACCTCTAGTTTTTCATGGTCGAAGCGCTTATGTTGTTTTTTCAATAGTTCCAGTCCTGATTGGATGGCAAGTGCAACACCAATAGCAATAAAAGCAATAGAGCTGGGTAATGATGGATGGTTGATACTTCCATCATAAAGCCCCTGATTTTTGAAAATGTAATTAAAGGTTAGAGCTGATCCACAGAAGACGATTAAACCTGATATGCCCATAGACATAATTAATCGCCAATTTTGTTTCACAGGAAATATTTGCAATAAAAATGATATCCCCGAAAGAAGAAAAATTGATGCTGAAAAAAGGGACATATGCCCTGACCGGATGTTTGTGGGTATATCATTTATTTTGAACATTACATGTTCAGCATCCCAAAAGAAGCTCTTAGATGACATAATGAGGATAATAAATGTAATGAGAATACAAAAAGTACTTGCTCCGATTCCATGCAAATATACTATGCGGTTATCAGGGTATCGTTCATATAAAGATATTGTACTCCCCAACAGCATAAAGAAAATCGCCGAACTTGGCGCCATGGGTTTCCAACCTAAAGAATACGAGGCAAGAGTATTTAACTCTGTCATCCATCCTATTAAGGCCAGGAGCCCTAAGCATGACACAATCAGTCCTAAAAGCTGAACTAAAATACTCGGCAAAAAATAATTCTTGTCTTTATTTGTATTCATTGCAATTCATCTCCGGAATTGTAAAATTAAAAATTCTTACTTTGCATATTTTACTATCAACCAATTCTAGTCCTGAGTATTGCCACAGAAAATGATTATCATACAATAATTCAGAACAATTATCTGGCAACATGGTAAAAGTGAATATTCTATATTATATTTTATAAGGCCATTTTAACTATTGGACTTGTTTCTGATTCCGGAATTTATTTCAAATACTCAAAACAATTATCTTGGAATATAGGTATTATTTTTCAAATAACTAAATATTCGATTTTCATATGAATTCTTATTTCTGCAAAATGAAGGAATTTGAAATTTAGCTTGGACTAGTAAGGTTATTTAGGTGGATGACCATAATGTGAATGATTGGTATATGAGGTTATCGTTATTAGCGATCAAGGTTTGGCAATAAGCTTGACATTGCTCTCTATTTATGAGGTTATAAAAAGTATGGGCTTAAATAAATAAGTACCCCCGCCTGGCTAAAGATTCGAACTTTTTTGAGTTCACTCTGCCA
>CAIWTC010000038.1 GCA_903915485.1 uncultured Ignavibacteriales bacterium
AGTGGAATTTCATCAGAAGATGATGTAAAACGAATCAAAGATGCCGGATGTGATGCAGTTTTGGCCGGAGAGATTTTCATGCGAAGTGCAGATATTGCCCATCGATTGGGGGAATTTTTGAAATGGTGCGAAAATGCTGATTAAAATTTGCGGAATCACTAATGCTGAAGATGCGCTTTTATGCGAGAGTCTTGGAGCGGATTTTCTTGGATTCATATTTTATTCGAAGAGCAAAAGATATATCAGTTCTGAAATAGCGAAGGAAATTATTGCAAAACTATCCCCAGAAGTGAAAAAAGTTGGAGTGTTTGTCAATGAGGAGTTTGATGAAGTTAACCGCATTGCCGGTGAATTGAATTTGGATTATGTGCAACTTCATGGAGAGGAAACCCCTGAGTATTGCGGCATGATTCATGCAAATAAAATAAAGGTATTTAGAATCGGTGATGGTTTTGATTTTTCTGTAATTGAGAAATACAATAATTGTATTCCGCTTATGGATACTTACTCATCGATTGAATATGGCGGCACGGGGAAAGCTTTTGACTGGGAAATTATCCCGGTTGAAATAAAGAATCGTTGTTTTCTTTCCGGTGGAATTTCTGTTGATAATGTTCTAGATGCAAAGCACAAAGTAAATCCATACGCTGTTGATTTGTCATCCTCTTTGGAATTGTTCCCCGGCAAAAAAGATTTAACTAAGGTTACAAAGTTTTTTGAAATTATAAAAAAGAGCAGTTGATAAATGCTGCGAAAAGTTTTTAATATTGATAGGTGTTTGATATGAGTGAAAAAATAGAATACAATTTTCCGGATGAGAACGGAAAGTTCGGCAAATATGGCGGGAAGTATGTTCCCGAGACACTGATTCCAGCGTTAATGGATTTGGAGTCGCTATATTATTTTGTTATGCGCGACAAGAAATTCCTGACTGAATTATCTGAATTGCAGAGAACCTATAATGGCCGTCCAACCCCTTTAACTTTTGCGGACAGGCTTACTGCTCATTACGGCAAAGCAAAAATATATCTAAAGAGAGAGGATGTATGCCATACGGGTGCTCACAAAATTAATAACGCAATTGGACAAGTGCTCATGGCAAAAAGACTTGGCAAGAAAAGAATAATTGCGGAAACCGGAGCGGGTCAGCATGGAGTTGCGGTTGCAACTGTATGCGCAAAGTTTGGTCTTGAGTGCATCGTTTATATGGGTGAAGTTGATGTTGAACGGCAGAGTTTAAATGTTTTCAGAATGAAATTGATGGGAGCGAAAGTTGTACCTGTTACATCCGGAAGCAAGACACTCAAAGATGCCACTAATGAGGCCATCCGCGATTGGGTTACAAATGTTAATGACACGCATTATATAATCGGTTCGGTTGTTGGGCCTCATCCGTATCCTTTGATTGTCCGCGATTTTCAGTCGGTCATTGGTGAAGAAGCAAAGAAGCAACTTCTAGAAGCAGAAAATCGACTGCCTGATTATTTGGTAGCATGTGTCGGCGGCGGTAGCAATGCAATGGGACTGTTTTATCCGTTCTTG
>CAIWTC010000039.1 GCA_903915485.1 uncultured Ignavibacteriales bacterium
CAAACATTGTTGTTAATTTATTTTTGTCAGGATACTTTTTGCCAAAGGCATAGTACCCTAAAATTCCACACATAATTATTTCCTTGTTTATTTTATTTAATTGATGTAATGTTGTGTAACTGAATGTGTAACAATTAGGAGGCTTCATGCCAACAAATCTTGCTCTTGATGACAAACTCATTAGTGAAGCGTTAAAAATAGGAAAGCATAAAACCAAGAAAGAGGCTGTTACTGCCGCTCTTCTTGAGTATATCCGTTTTCGTAAACAACAGAAAATCAAGGAACTCTTTGGTACCATTGAATATGAGGATGATTACGATTACAAAAAACAACGATCGGTAAAATGAAATATCTCTTAGATACTTCGGTATGGTCTTTGGCTTTTAGAAGATCAGTACCTGTTAATAATAAAGTATTTGCTTTACTATCAGAGTTGATTGATTCGAAAAGAGTAGTTCTTTGCGGTCCAGTCCGGCAGGAATTGCTATCAGGAATTAAGCAACATGAGAAATTCAAATTGCTGAGATTGCAATTGCGTGCATTTGAAGATATAACCCCGAGTACTGAAGATTATGAATTGGCGGCAGAATATTTTAATACCTGCCGCGCTCAAGGTATTCAAGGCTCGAATACTGATTTCCTATTATGTGCAATATCTGCAAACCATAATTTTACATTACTAAGCTCAGACCGTGATTTTTTGCACTTTGGGAAGTACATTAAGTTTAAGTTCGAGTTTTTCGAAGTGTAGTTCAGACTGATTCGTGTACTCTAACTCTTGCAACATCTTTTATTAGTTTTATTAATTCCCTGAAGTTTTCATTTCGCAGCTTATGGCTTATGCCCAAGCGATTACAGCCAATACCCTCAGTAACTTTCCAATCGAGTCCGTTTAACATTATATGCTCTTTCACGAATTCAATTAGATTATTACTTGCAGATATTTGATATTCGTCACGATCTCTTAGCCCATAGACATATAATTGTGTTTCAACTAATCCAACTTTCTCTTTTACTTTGGGTAGCATGTAATCGTTAGAATTAATTTTAATCACACATCGCTTAGTTGTTTTACCCTGCAGCCAGTTTCTGGATAGTTCGATTATTAGTTTTCTATCTGCATCATCGACATCTGGATTATCCGGTGCACTTGCATCGAAGTCTTCATTCCAGCAGTCATTGCAGTATGCATAATCTTCAGAGAAATGTGCATTGGATGTAGTGAGAAGTTCATCACAGCGTTCACAGTAGCAGTATCTGTCGTTAAAACAGTCACTGCAAAATGGAAGGTCGTATGCCCAACGAACATCGTCTTCATCTAGCTTTTCAGTGCAGTTGTCGCAATATACTCTACTCAAAACAGCCCCCAATTCGGTTTAATGTTCTGGCCCCAATCGAGAGTTTTATTAAGAAGAATTTCTAGTTCCTTTAGCCCTTCTAGGCAGTCTCCTGGAATTGTAACGAGTATGTTTTTGAGATTTGAAAGAAATGTATCTGAGTGTTGGCGACCTTTTATCTGTGAGAAATCAAGGTGATCGTCTTTTGCTCCAATAACCGCAAGTTTGCCAAGTGTAAGAGTTACAAGAGCGGTACTTGGTGACAACAACCAGGAGCCTGGCGTCCTATATTCATGCCCATAGGATTTTGTACGAACAGCCTTACGGCGACCATAGCCAGTTCGTTCACGTTTTTGTCGTTGGTTTTTATCGTCGATACAATTTGATAAAGAATATAATACAGTGTCTAATGCATCAATGATTTCATCCGTCGGTGGAATCGAAAAATGTAAATGTCCACCGAGCGAATAAGAATCAACAAAATGGCCAGCAAGCATTTCTAATTCTGGAGATTTCTCGTGCCCATATTCAAGGACAGTTTTTATTTTCGCTGTTAAATCAATGGGTGACTCTGAATACCCTGGACGTATTTCACAAGTGTATCCGTTACCATCAATACCGCAGCTTGAATTTGATTTATAATAGTGTTCCGCCGAAACAGACACTCCGTTTAATCGCAACCCCAATTCCGGATCGCAACCAATAGTGAATGACATAAGAATCCTTAATTTGTTTATATAAGTTTCTTATACCTTTTTTGAATAATTATTTTGAAATTATGAATGTTTCAATTCAGTATTCTGCGGAATTATTCATTGAATTTGTTAATGTGAAAGCTCGAGTCAAATATGATATATGTTTTATTAATAATTTAACTTTACGTTAATTAAGAAACAGTTCAGTTAAGAATAGAAATCTTACTATGAAAAACATTTTCAAATTTATACGTTGATTGTGAATTATATAGAGAATTCTTTAACCGATTTCTCTATGTTTTTAAACATTATCCAGAAATCTGTTCTTGGGAAAATCAGGGGCTTCTTCATTTTAAAGAAAATTGAGTTTTGCCAAAAATCGGCTGGTTTTACCTAGATTTGACTGGTTTACTACTTCAGTTACTACTTCAGTATGTGGATAACTTTTTTTATTTAAAATGAAAAAAGGGTGTTGTTACACACCCTTAATTCCTTTGAACTTTTCTAGTTCTATTGCTTTCCGCGCAAGTTCAACTTTGTTGTAATACTTCGCTGTAGTAGTAATTGATGAATGTCCTACTAGTTTCGAAACCGTGGATAGATCCATGCATTGACTTGCCTGAGAAATAAAAGTTTTACGGAATATTCTCATGCTGTATCCAGTTCCAAATATTTTTAGAGACTTCAAGAATCTCCTGAATGCCAGGCTCATATTTGTTGCATTTTCGAACTTAATTATTTGTCCGCTTTTTACAACC
The DNA here is from genome assembly GCA_903915485.1 of uncultured Ignavibacteriales bacterium. GTDB lineage: Bacteria > Bacteroidota > Ignavibacteria > Ignavibacteriales > Ignavibacteriaceae > CAIYTF01. The sequence continues at coordinate 2,791 of CAIWTC010000039.1, forward strand.
TTTATTCTGGCTTTCAGA
>CAIWTC010000040.1 GCA_903915485.1 uncultured Ignavibacteriales bacterium
ATTCGTATAGTTCTCATAAGTTTACCTTTTTGTTTTGAAATACGTAATTGATTTTTTTAAGTACACTCTAATAATATAAAACTAAGTATTCTAAATCTTGAGTATAATAATATTCTTCGCTATCATAATATATCCACAAAAAAATAGTTAATCAATACCGGAGGGATATTTCGGAAGCTAAATTTATATTTTTATGATAATTGGGGGAAACGAATGTTAACAATATCCGGAAGTAGGAATATTCTGCTTCCGGATATTAGTGTTTTATTGAATTTTCTACAAGTAGCTGAAAAATTAAACTACACCGCCCCCTGCAATTAATCTAATTAAGCCAAATACTATTGCAACAGCACACAAAACCAAACCCGCAATCGCTCCGCCCTTAGGCTCGCCGGGTTTTGCCTGACTGACCGCAATAATACTTATAATTAATCCAACTGATGCGAATGGGATATTAATCCAATTTAACGATCCTAGACAAGGAAAGAATGCAACAATCATTCCTATAATGGCTAGAATTCCGAGCACGAGAGACGCTGTTTTCATATATTTGTTCCTTTTGTGATTAATAAATAAGATTAACCGATATAATTATGACCCGGCTATTCTTTTGTGATAATTGTAATTAAAATATTTTTCGTTCTTCCAATAAGATACAGAATAAAGCAAGTCCCATTTATTGCAAATACTGAATATAGAAAAATGCTTCCTCTATTAAATTCATATGCAGAATTAATGTCGAATTTTGATAAAGAGATAAAAGCGTGTGTCATTCCACACAAAGAACACTCTTTGTGAAGAGTAACTTTTGATGAGCAAGTGGGTAAAATATTTAATAAGGTGGCTTGCCTCACAAAATATGGAGCCATAATGATTAATAAGATAATAGTCGATAGAATATACCAAGTGAATATAAAAGATCTTTTATATTCATCTAAATTTCCCGGCTGTTTCTGTAATATCATAACTAATTCAAGGGTTTTCTACTAAAAAGCAATTCGGGGCAAAAACAACTCTCCCCCTTCATTAATAGGGAAGTACTCGCCTCAAATTTGGACTATGAGCATCCGGAGTCGGTAGGGTTTCCACTCGAATTCCGTCTCACGATTAGCAATAACTTAGAGCAAAATAATAATAATTAGCAAAACATCAAACAAAATAATGTATACATACTCTTTTGAACTCAAAAAGCATTTTTTCAGGAGGCCTTTATACAATGAACAGCAGGCTTTTGTTTGTTTCAATAAAACTTACTCAAATATTATTTAAATTAATATTGCAAAAATGCTCTAAATACTTTATATTTATAGGCTTAAAAATTAGATAAGATTAAAAAGTATCAGGAAAAACATGAAAAAAGACATTCACCCACAATATAGACCGGTTGTGTTTAAGGATTTTTCTTGCGATTTTGCAATTCTTTCCCGTTCAACGATGAAGACAACTGAAAACATTGAATGGACTGACGGCAAATCGTATCCTCTCGTTCGCTTGGAAATTTCAAGCGGTTCGCATCCGTTCTTTACAGGAAAGCAGAAATTGCTTGATTCTGCCGGACGCGTCGAGAAATTTAACAGGAAATATGCTACTCGTCCTACGAACTAATTATTGATTGGTTTTTTTATTGAAAAGAAAGCTATTCTATTTTCAAGAATAGCTTTTTTTATTTAATATTGTTCTATAATAATCCTTTTTATTAAAATCTATGAAAATTTGCATTTTTGAAGATAACCTTTTTGGTAATCTAGAACCTTTGAGTTTTTCAAGACCGGTTTTTGAATTGGTCTGCGGTATGAATTCTCTTCTTGAGAAGTTTGTTCGTTATTTCTCCGCAGCTGACATTACTCTGATTGTCCGCCCAGAACTTGCAAACCTCACCAAACAACTGCATCCTAAATTTAAAGTTAACCTGCTTCCTTCTGAAGAAGCCCTTTTCATCAACGGGAGAATTCTCAGCGATGACATCTTTGTTAATTCTCTGGCCTTTGTTTCAAAAAAACCGCGCATCTTTACTAACAATGGCGAAGTGGCGGCAGCATATATTTGTGGGGACCTTCTAAAAGCAATTAAAGCTAACCCGAACGAATTGTTTGAACTTGCCAATTCCAGAAAATATGAAGTGATGGATATAGATGCTACTTGGATAAACTATCCCTGGGATCTTCTGACTCATCACAATTCTGAATTCCTGATTGATGCAAAATTTTATTTCTTATTGAACAGCAAAAAAAGTAAATCAAATATTCGCGGGACAGTTTTTGACGGTGTGAATTTTGTCAACAAGGAAAATATTTTTATCGCTGATGGTGCTTCCGTAAAGCCCGGCACAACCCTTGATGCCTCATCAGGCCCTATCATTATTGAAAAGAATGCTCAGATATTTCCCAATAGCGTAATTCAAGGCCCGGTTTACATCGGCGAGAACTCAATTGTAAAAAGTCTATCATGGATTTATGAAAATGTCTTCGTCGGCAAGTTTTGTAAGGTCGGCG
>CAIWTC010000041.1 GCA_903915485.1 uncultured Ignavibacteriales bacterium
GTCAATCGGAAGATGCTTGTTTTCACCGCCTTTGCCGACACCGCCCGCTATCTCTACGAAAACCTCGACTTATGGGCGCGGAAAGAACTCAAGATTCATACTGGCCTCGTCTGCGGTGACGGGGGCAACGCCGCCTCACTGGGCCGTACTGACTACGACGACATCCTCACCAACTTCTCTCCGATAGCCAAACGACGCGCGGACCAGTCTCCCAGATTTCAAAATCAACAAGAGGAAATTGACCTTCTCATCGCAACGGATTGCATCAGCGAAGGCCAGAATCTTCAGGACTGCGACCTGCTCGTCAACTACGACATTCATTGGAACCCTGTCCGCATCATTCAGCGCTTTGGTCGTATTGATCGTATTGGCTCGCGTAATGATTCGGTGCAGTTAGTCAATTTCTGGCCAGTCACCGATCTCGATCATTACCTCGGACTCAAGTTGCGCGTGGAAGCGCGCATGGCGCTTGCTGACTTGGCCGCCACGCAAACAGACAACCTTCTCGATCCTGGACAACTTGAAGACCTAATCAAGGAGGATATGCTATTTCGTGACCGCCAGCTCAAGCGCCTCAAGGACGAAATTCTTGATCTCGAAGACCTCGACGATTCCGTTTCGCTCACCGATTTTTCACTAGACGAGTTTCGCATGGACCTTTTGCGCTATCTGAAGGCAAACCAAAAGGAGCTCGAAGAGGCTGGCGAAGGGCTCTATGCCGTCGTGCCACAAAAGGTAGATTTGTTCATGGCCGCGCAACCTGGCGCGCTGTTCTGCCTGCGTCACCGCGCAACGGAAAAGAAGTCGCCCGACACATCAAGCAAAGCAGCCGATTCCACTAGATTGAATCCGCTGGCGCCTTACTATCTTGTTTACGTCCACGACGATGGCACTGTCCGTTTTAGCTTTGCCAAGCCGAAGGAATCAATGATTCTCCTGCGTGATCTCACTGCTGGAGAGCCAGCTGCATTTGAGAAACTTTGCGACCTGTTCGATCAGCACACACAGGACGGCACTGACATGAGCCACTACGATGGCCTGCTTAGGAAAGTGCTCGCCTCAATAGAACACACCTTCCAACGGCGTGCGGTCGCCTCACTCCTGAGCAATCGTGGCGCGCTGCTGCCAACCACTTCCGAAGCCCCGACCTCCAGCGGAGACGACTTCGAACTCGTCACCTGGCTGGTCATCATGGAGGCACAATAGCGCTATGGCCGCAGACATTAAAAGGATTGAAGCTGCCCTTGCCACCTTCTCGCAACAGCCTCTCCGCGAAGCGGCCACCAAGTTCTTGGGTGAGCTCGGTTATCAATCCGACCGTACGCTCAACCTCGGTAATTCCAGCCCGAGGGCATTTCTTGAGTTAGTGAATTCTCATACCGGCAGTGCTGGTTTTAACGAATCCAAAGCCTTATTTTCAAACTGGGCATCCGCCGACCTCCTCTTCCAGCTCACCGACGAGGAACTCTCTGGCAACATGAGCCTCTTCAAGGATACCGCCGTCGATCCCGGCCTGCTCCGCTCCTACCTCTTTTTCGCCATAGAATTAACCGGCGGCGACTACCCCCGTGGCAAACTTACCGGCATTGCCCGCCAGATCAACCGCGTCTTCCCCATGCCCGTCATGCTGCTCATCAAGCACCTTACGGATAAGAAGCCCGTTCTTTCAATCGCCGTCATCAACCGTAGGCAGAACAAGCGCGATGCTGCGCGCGATGTTCTCGGCAAGGTCACCATCATCCGCGATATTTCGCTCTCGCAGCCACATCGTGGTCACCTCGACATCCTTGCATCCTTTGCCTTTCATGACCTTGTCCACCCACAACGGCTCCCGATCAATAACTTCGATGCCCTCCACGCCGCATGGGAGGAAATATTCAATGTCGAGTTGCTTAGCCAGCGTTTCTACCGCGAGCTGGCCAATTGGTACTTCTGGGCTCTCCCGCAAGTCGAGTTCCCATCCGACACTGAGAAGGACGATGACAAACGCCGTGCCACCTCGCTTATCCGCCTGCTCACCCGTCTCATCTTCTGCTGGTTCCTGAAGGAAAAGGGACTCATCCCCGATAAACTTTTCGTCGAGGCCGATCTGAAGCGCATCCTCGCCGACCTCGCGCCAGATGCCTCCACTTACTATCAGGCCATCCTTCAAAACCTTTTTTTCGCTACGCTTAACCAGCGTATGGGAAAGGATAAAAATGGCCAGCCCTACCGTACATTTGCTCTCAATGAGGGTTTCCTGAATAACCGCGCCACCTATGGTGTAGACACCCTTTATCGGTACGAGGAGCACTTCTGCGACCCGGCCACTGCCATCGACCACTTCGTTGACGTGCCTTTCCTCAATGGGGGCCTGTTCGAATGTCTTGACCGCATTGAGGACGGCACCGACAAGAAACTCTATATCGACGGCTTCTCGCGAAATAAGAAGAAGCGTCCCTCTGTCCCCAATCGCCTCTTTTTCGCTGATGAGCAGACAGCCGACCTTTCCGGTGCCTACGGTGAACCCAAGCGCAGGAACGAGAAAGTTCGCGGCCTTCTCCGCATCCTGCATGCGTACAAGTTTACGATCGTAGAGAACACACCCATTGACCAGGAAATTGCCCTGGACCCAGAACTGCTCGGCAAGGTTTTTGAAAACCTCCTCGCCTCCTATAACGATGAAACCAAGACCACAGCCCGCAAACAGACCGGTTCCTTCTATACCCCGCGCCCCATTGTCGAATACATGGTTGATGAATCACTAAAGGCTCACCTCACCGGCGCGCTGACAAAAACCGGCATGGGCGCAGAGGACGCTCAGACCGGTCTCGACATTCTGTTCACCTACACCGAGCGCGACCACCCGTTCCACGAACGAGAGGTCACCGTACTGCTCGACGCCATACACACCTGCAAGATTCTTGACCCCGCTTGTGGCTCAGGCGCCTTCCCGATGGGCATGCTGCACAAGCTTGTTTACATCATCCATAAGCTTGACCCCGACAACTCCCGCTGGAAACAGCTACAAATCGAAGCCGCCGAAAAAATCCCAGATTCCTCCTCCCGTGACGCCGCTATTGTTGCCATTGAGCGAGACTTCGCCGACAACGAGGACGATTACGGTCGCAAGCTCTACCTCATAGAGAACTGTCTCTATGGCGTGGATATTCAGCCCATCGCGATACAGATTTCAAAACTCCGCTTCTTCATATCTCTCGTCTGCGATCAGCGCACCAACCGCAGCAAGAAAGAAAACCACGGCATTCGTCCGTTGCCTAACCTCGAGACCAAGTTCGTTGCCGCCGACACACTGATTGGTTTGCCCGAGATGGAGCAGATGACACTCGTTCCGCAGCGCGTTTACCAGATCGAGGCGGAGATCGAATCCCTCTATCACAAGCACTTCGCAGTCCAGCGCCGCGACCAGAAGCTCGCCCTTCAGCGCAAACTCAAAGAACTCCGCAAAGAGCTCGGGAAACTCCTTGCCGAAAGCCTTATGGCCTCCAAAAAGGCTCAGCACGTCGCCGACTGGGACCCATTCGACCCTCAGGCTAGCTCAGACTTTTTTGATTCACTATTTTAGTCCCTTTTTGCTTCACAACCAATCCCTGAAAATTTTCACTTTGTCTGCATTCTTACTTTTAAGAATCGTAGTTCTAAATTCATAAAATTGCTTGCTAAATATGAATAAAAACCAGGCTATGAAAATTTGCTTTTTCTGGGTAAAATCGAACAATTCCTGACAAGAACCAGAATCACTTCAGTTTCATAGGTGAACATATTTATCTTCCACAAACTTTGTCTAATTCCACCCCGGAAGTTTATTAATTTTTTTTAATGATATTTTAAGATTCAATTAATAATGCTTTCCTATATTTCACTTGTAATTATAAAATAACATTCATTCATTTAATTAAGGAGACATCACATGTCAAGATTAGTAGTTGCATTATTCGTAGTTTTAGGTTTAACCTTTGGAACATTCGCTCAGGACAAAAAAGCAGAAGTTAAAAAAGTTGATGCTAAAAAAGAAGTTAAAGCTGAAGTAAAAAAAGAAGCTAAAAAAGAAGCTAAAGCTGCAAAAGCAGAAGTAAAGAAAGAAGCTAAAAAAGAAGTTAAAGCTGCTAAAGTTGAAGTAAAAAAAGCTGACGCTAAAAAAGAAGTTAAAAAAGTAGACAAGAAAAAGTAATTTATCTTTTTCAGAGACTTTGAAAAAAGGAGAGTTTTTAACTCTCCTTTTTTTTTTCTATTTTAGGGCATGAAGATTCTTGTTATTGAAGACGAAAAGAAAGTTGCCTCTTTTATTAAAAAGGGACTTGAAGAAGAATATTACACTGTTGATACTGCACACAACGGTAAAGACGGCTATGAACTTGCGCTTGAAGGCGAATATGATTTAATCATACTAGACCTTATGCTTCCTTTCAAAGACGGTATCTCTATAACAAAGGATTTAAGAGCAAATAAAATTGTCACTCCTATTTTACTACTCACCGCTAAAGATAAAATTCAGGATAAAGTTGACGGCCTGGATGCAGGCGCTGATGACTACTTAACGAAACCATTTGCGTTTGAAGAATTGATTGCCCGCGCCCGCGCACTGCTCAGAAGAAATGAAAATACTAAATCACTGCTGATAAAAGTTGGCGAACTATCCCTTGATACTCAACTTCATTCATTAAACATCGGAACGCAAAAAGTTGATTTGACTCCTAAAGAATATTCTATTCTCGAATATCTTCTACGGAATAAAAACCGCGTCATTTCCCGCACAAAACTTACACAGCATGTCTATGAATATAATTTTGATACAGACACCAATGTAATAGATGTTTATATCAATAAACTTCGCGGAAAGATTGAACAGCACACTAAAGCAGAAGTAATCCATACTGTCCGGGGAATTGGATATGTCATCAACGAAAATTGATTCCATAATTTATTTCTATTCCGCATACATCCTGATAATCTTACATAATTAAAATGACTACTGCTCACGAAGCATTAAAAACATTCTTTGGTTTCGATTCCTTCCGTAACGCTCAAGAAGAAATCGTACAGTCAATTTTACTTGGCGAAAACACTATTGTTGTGCTTCCAACGGGCGGCGGTAAATCTCTATGCTTTCAACTGCCCGCTCTTATGAGTGACGGATTTTCAATTGTCATCTCCCCGCTTATTGCGTTAATGAAAGACCAGGTTGACAAACTTAATCAGGTAAATAGCTCTGCAGAATTCATAAATAGTTCAATGGATTTCCGTGAGATTGAAAATGTTTTAAATCGCCTGCAGTCAGGGAAAATCAAACTCCTATATGTAGCGCCTGAACGACTGGAGAGTATCGCATTCGCCAACAAGTTGAAGGCACTGAATCCTGAATATATCTTTGTAGATGAAGCACACTGTATAAGCGAATGGGGTCACGACTTCCGGCCATCCTTCAGAAAACTCAGAGAGTTTATCGAGCATGTCGGTATAAAAAAAGTTTCTGCATTCACTGCAACCGCAACTCCCGAAGTAATTAAAGATATCTCCGCAGAACTTAACTTAAAAAATCCAAAAATATTTGTAAAAGGATTTGAACGAGAAAACCTGGCAATAAGTATTTTCATCACTAAAGATAAGCGCCTGAAAATTCTCGAACTGCTATCTCAAAATGAAACCCCGGCAATAATTTATACTTCATCAAGAAAAACCACCGAAGAGGTTAACGAATTCTTGCAGATGAACAGAATTAAATCCGCTTATTATCACGCAGGCCTGCACAGCATTCAAAGAACCCGTATTCAGGAACAGTTTATAAACGGTAAGATTCCTGTAATCGTAGCCACCAATGCATTCGGAATGGGTATTGATAAATCTGATATCCGCTCTGTGATTCACTACAACATGCCCGGTTCAATAGAAAACTACTATCAGGAAATCGGTAGAGCAGGCAGAGACGGGAAGCCCTCTTATGCATCTATGTTGTTTGAGGACAGAGATGAGGACATACATAACTACTTTTTACTAAATTCTTTCCCAACAAAAGAGTTAGTTCATTCCATTTACAATTCACTTTGCGAATATTCACGGGTTAAAATTGGCGATTATACTGAGAATGAATTGGTAATCAATTATGACTTTCTCCGAGTTGCCACACGCAAACCCGACCTCACAAAAGCACTTGTCCGTTCCTCGCTTCAATTGCTCGAGAAGGCAAACTACATGTGTGCCGTAAGTGAATATTCAAAAAGATATGAATTCCGTTTCAGTACTGATGCAGTTGCTCTTAAAAATTATATCACAACTATTTCCGATGATACAAAAAAAATATTTGTCATCAACCTGATAAAAAAATACGGCGGCAATGCTTTTCGAAATTACACCTCATTCGCACCAAGCACGCTCGCAGATGAACTCGAACTAGACTTAACCGTGGTCAACCGCATTCTCATTGACTTAAACAACGATGGGTATATCGATTACTCAGCGCCGACATTCGGCGAAGAAACCGTAAGACTTCTTTCGCCACGCATTCAACAGGAACGACTCTCTATTGATTTTGATAAGATTAATCGTTTGTTCCTGAATGCCAAGAAAAAACTAGGAATGATGAAGGAGTTTGTGTTTTCCTCTGAATGCCGGTTTGCCTATATTTTATCGTACTTCGGTGAAGACATAACAAGTTACAAATGCGGTAAATGTGATAAGTGCACTTCTCATAATGCGCTGAAAGACGATACAATCCAATACTTACAGGAAATTGTAATTAAGACAGTTTATGATTTTGAAGATGCACTTAATAAAGTTAATGTTATATCAATTCTTAAAGGAACCACTTCATCAGCAAACTTCAAATCATCCTCCGCTTATGGTGTGTGCACTAACTATTCCAAAGGCGAGTTATCAGCAATCATCTTCAACCTTGAGCAGCAAGGGTTAATTAAGCAAAGCGAAAAAGATAAAAAGAAACTTTGCATTACTAATTCAGGACTAGAACTGCTGCAAAAAAGAAATTTAATTTCTGAAGTTAAAGAAAACAAGAACTACGAAAAAGACCTTGAGTTATTTCATATGCTTCGGGACGAAAGAAACAAGGCCGCACAGAAATTTAGTCAAGCAGTATATCTGATTGCCCCCGACGAAGTACTTAGAAATGTAGTATTAGACAAGCCAGATACAAAAACAGAACTGCTTAAAGTTGAGGGATTCACCGAAAGGATGTTTAATAAATTTGGTGAAGAAGTTCTTTCGATAGTCGGCATTTTTAAGAATCTTACCACTAGCGGGATTAATAGCAAAAGCGGCACGGGAGTTCCGGAAAATGTTCAGGAAACTCTTCATTTGCTTAAGGAAGGCTACACACTTCAGGAAATTTCAGAAATAAGAAAACAACTTCCCGCAGTTATTTCAATGCAGATTGAAACAATACTTCAATTTGATAAAACAGTAAGTGTTTCAAACATTATAACTGATGACTTTTTGGAATTAGTAAAAACGGAATGGGAAAAAGGAATTGCTGATTTAAAAACTATGAAGAAACTCATGCCCCCCACTGTTGGCTATCCTGAGTTACGAATAGCCATTGCAAAATTAAAAGCCTCTATTTTTTAGTCTGCCGTCTCTTAACTTCATCAACCACCTTCGTAAAAAACTTATCCCATCGTTCTGAAGACTCATTATAATAAGCAATCGTGCTTTTATATTGTGCTTCGCTGGTTTTATATTTTGAATTGAGCGAGGTTAATATTTTTTTTGTTGTGACTGAGTCGCTCCCCAATGAATCCTGAGCAATTGTTAAATCGATATAGTATGACACAAATACTTCTTCAGTAAGCTTGGAGTGAGTAGCATAATAGCGGTATCCAAACACTGCCACCGCCATCAGCACTAACGCAATTATATATTTATTTTTAAGTATTGCCATTTTTATTTTTATTTGAGAAATCCTGTTAAATTCAGTTGAAACTGATTTTCATAATAATAATTCATTCGCTGGATAAACTAGAACAAAGATAATGAACACTTGCGTTATATACCGTTAGGTATTATATGTTTGTAAAAAATAACTTTGAACGCTCATCATTTCCCGTATGGGAATATATGTTGCGCATCGTTCGGGTACATATATTTCCTAGCGGAAAATGTCATCGCTATTGATATTCTTTTCTACAAACATTAATTCCCTACGGGAAATATCTCAATTCATTTCCAGACACAGCTAAAACCTTATAGTAATTATCTTAATAACTTAATTATTCGTCGCATAAGCCAAAAACTTTTCATCTTTGAGATTATTTTAACAACAATTATAAATCACTAACTTCCCTTACCGTTATTCTGACTTGCCTGAAACAGTATTTTCTTTTCGCGCTCGGTTAAGTTTTTATAACCGCCTACACGAACTTTATCCAACGCTCTGTCAACCTCCTCTTGTGTAGGTATCTCAGCATTCACTCTATTGCCTGAATTGATATCAAAGAATTCTGCTTCCTGCACAGGTTCATCCTGTTTGTTAGGGTTTGAATAATAGTATTTATTTTTCGGATTTGAACTATAGTCAAAAGGATTTGTTTTCTTCTTCGAAAATATAACCGTCTTTAAGTTAAAATATATACCGCTATCGATAAGCATATATATGAATCCCGATAATGCTCCTCCGATATGACACAGATATGCAACATTTCCGCCGTTACCATCGCTTACTGCCAGCAAATTAAATATTACCATGAAGCCAATCATATACTTTGCTCTAACGGGGATGAAAAAATAAATATAGATTAATCTATCAGGGAAAAGCATCCCGAATGCAATCATAACCCCGAATATTGCACCTGAGGCACCTATCGTGGGGGCTAATTGCTGCGAGGCCATAAACAAAGGCAGAAGCAGTTGAAGAATTCCTCCTCCGATTCCGCTTATCATATAAAAACCCAAAAATCTTTTAGAACCCCATTGCGATTCTATCTCCATCCCAAACATCCACAACGCGAACATATTGAAAAGAATGTGACTAAAACTTCCATGTAGAAACTGATAAGTTATTAACTGCCACGGCATAAAACCAAAACCCAGTGGCATCAGAGAAAAGTATTCCATGATATATCTATACAATGTAACACCATCGACTGTCATTCCCTTCGATGCATAAGTGAGAAAGAATGCAGCAACATTGGCAATTAGTAAACCTTTTATAACCGGAGGCAATACCGAAAACCCGCCTAGGCCGCCCGATCTGTAATTATAATTTGACATAATTTATATTTTTTGATTAATTTATTTTTTAATATGTAACATTTGAAACACATCAACAAGATACAAAATTTTTGCATTTTTTCTGAATGCGGTGTAAACTTCAAAATCTCATTATTTATCTGATTTTTGGCTTAATCCCTTGTTTTCAACGAACTTTTTACAAGTATTTAGTGTTCATTTAATTTATATATTTGAGTTCCTAATTATTGAAAGATTTTGAATGAAAAAATGCTTATTAGCTTTTCTTTTCACATTGACGCTATTCGGGCAAAAACATGTTATAAACGGCAAGATATCCGATAATGTCACCGGTGATAAATTGGGCTTTTCCACAATCCGCATCGCAGGCAAATCCTTTGGAACAAGTGCAAACATTGACGGTAATTATGAAATCAGACTTGCAGAGGGGAAATATAAACTCATCGCTTCATGCTTAGGATTCAGTTCAGACACAGTTTCCGTTATTCTCACAAACAAAAATATCACGATTGATTTTAATCTTAAACCTATTATCATCCACCTCCCCGGGGTAACTATTACCCCCGGAATGAATCCCGCCAATGCAATCATTCTTAAAGCAATTGCTCAAAAAAATCTGCGGAATAAACTCATCTCATCATATATTTATACTGCATCATCTAAATCAGTAATCCGCGCACCGGAGGAGTTCAAAATAGGTGATGAGAAAGCAGATGTCTCACTCGGTTACAGCGACACTTCAAAAATGAAAATCGGCGCAATTTTCGAGAATCAGAGTCTAGGCTACTTTGCCCTGCCGAATAGATATAAAGAAGAAATCATCGCGCGCAAACAAACTGCCAACCTTCCGTCCACTATCAACACCCTTACAGGTGGAAGAGTCATTCAGAATTTTTATTCTGATGATATCAAATTTTTTAATCTTAAAATGACCGGCCCTCTTGCCGAGAACGCGCTGGATTTTTACTACTTTGATTTAATCGACTCAATGGTCATCGACAAAAAAATTATTTACCACATTTATATGTCTCCCGCAGATACACTTGTTTCGGGATTCAAAGGCAGCATATACATCGAGGGAGACTCTTATAATCTTCAAGAAGTTAACTTAAAACTAAACCGCGATGCAAGCATGGGCGGACTGTTTAATGATATTTCAATCTCCCAGCGTTTTCTTCCGTTCGGCGAACAGGAAATTTTCATGCCTGTGGATTATATGCTCTCTGTAGAAATTAAATATTTCAAGTTATTTAAGATGAATTTTGAAATTCATTCAATACTCTACGAGTACAACATCAACCCAAATCCCCCTATTGATGATAACTTTTTCAACAAAGCGATAATAACCGTAAAGACCGATGCGGATAAAAAAGACAGCACTTATTGGGCTTCCACGCAGAATGTAGTTTCTTCAAAAGAGGAAAAGGAAGCCTATACAGAAATCGACAGCATCAAGCAAGCTAACATCAACAAGAAGAAAAAGTTTTCCTTTTTCTCAGATACTTATGAAATTAATGACAGCCTGAATATCTCTGGACCTATTGGCATTTACCGCTTTAATAGAATTGAAGGACACACCGCACAGTTCAATATAAGCACGACAAATATACTTAATGAAAGACTAAAGAGTTCTGCTGAATTTGCTTATGGCTTCAGCGATAAACGATGGAAGGGGCAACTGAACACAAAACTGCTTCTTGGCGATTATAGAACAACTAAATTGTCCATGAAAGTTTTTCGTTCTATAAGAAAAACATTTCACTCCGACCGTGACTTTAGCTCTATTCTTGAATCAGTACTGAACCTTGCATCAAAGTATGACGGCGAAATGTTCTGCTATTCCGACGGGGTATCGGCAGATTATGAGGCCGAAGTTTTTCCTGTGGTCTTTTTTAATGCCGGGTACAGATTGAGTCATGATAAATCCGCATCGACTAGTGTTATTAAGCCTTTGTTTTTCCCGAAAAGCACCTACAACTCAAATGACCCTATTCAGGATGGAAGATTCAGTTTCATTAATGCGGGGCTTACATTCGACTTCAGAGATTATATTGAAGACGGGAAATACCGCAGACGATTTGGAGCACAGAACGGCGTTCCAATTATCACCCTCTCAGCGTTGTTGTCAGGGAAAAAACTATTATACAGCACTTATAACTTCACAATTTACACTGCCTCATTCAACGGCAACCTGAACACTATGAACAATAATGTTCTATCATATAACTTAGTCGGCAACTATGCAGTAGGAGAAGTTCCTTATCAGTATCTGATTCCGGTTCCCGGAGGATATGACGGAGTTTTCGAGGATAGGTCATTCCGCACTCTAAGAATGAACAAATTCCTTGGTGACCGCTCTATTTATCTTAATTTGAGTTACGATATGCAGCAGTCTCTTTGGCAAATGCTGAAATTGAAATTCCTACAGAAGGCGGGAGTTAACTTTTCACTTTTTGCTAATACGATGATTTCTGAAATGTCAAATCCATCTCAGCAGATAGCTCTTAAGTCAGTTAATGAGTTCAAGCATCCGTACTATGAAGCAGGTTTTGGGTTAATTCACCCTATGATTCCGTTGAAACTAGAACTTGGTTGGAGATTGAATTATAAAGATACGAAAGGTAACTTTGTCATTGGGGTTAATACTCCAATGATTTAGGTGAGTAATGTAAGAGTGTTGTTTGAAATAAGCTAAAAATTAGAGGTTATTAACCCTGAGAGATTAAATAAAGTATCACATTTAATACAATAACGGCAACAATCACAAAAACTATTATAGCATTTCTTTCACGCCGTTTTCTATCGA
>CAIWTC010000042.1 GCA_903915485.1 uncultured Ignavibacteriales bacterium
AGGAACTTTCACTATGGGTGATTCAAGTTCAGTTCCTTTCGTACTGCCTCGTCATTCGGTTACCTTAGATAGTTTTTATATCGGGAAGACAGAAGTGACTCAAGGCGAGTGGAAATCGGTAATGTCAACCAATCCAATATACTTTAGGTCAGTTGGAGAGGATGCTCCGGTTGAAAATGTGACTTGGTATGACTGTATAAGTTTTTGCAATAAACTAAGTATCCGTGAAGGAAAGACTCCTTGTTATTCAGTCAGCGGAAAAACAGACCCTGCAACTTGGCCTAAAGATACTGCCACACTTAATTCAGTTGTTTGCAACTTTACGGCCAAAGGATATAGACTGCCGACTGAAGCAGAGTGGGAATTTGCTGCAAAGGGCGGAACATTGAGTAAAGGATTTAAGTTCAGCGGTGATTCTTTAGTAGCTAATTCTGCCTGGTACTTCAGTAATTCAGGAGCTAAAACACATGCTGCCGGAACAAAGACAGCGAACGAATTAGGCCTTTATGACATGAGTGGCAATGTGTGGGAATGGTGCTGGGATTGGTACGGCGCATACAGCAGCGCAGCACAGTCAAACCCAAGAGGGCCTGCCTTAGCAAGTAAAAGAATTCTCAGAGGCGGTTCATGGGACAGCGACGAAAATAATTGCCGTGCATACCATAGAGCCAATAATTACACTCCTGATTACAGGTATTATGATAATGGTTTCAGGGTGGTTTGCTCGAAATAGCGAAATTATAGATAAATAAGTAGATTAATTTTGGAGCGGATTTAATTCGCTCCTTTTTTTTTGAATAAATCAGTTATTGAGGTATTAACTCAATAAAGGATGAAAAAGATAAAATCCTCAATTACGAGAAATTTTCAAATTTGATTTTTTTAGCCTGATTTATTTTTGTACTTTTGCATTATAAGTAATTGTTTTGCGGAATAAATCGCTTCCTGCCTACTTATTCGGCGATTTAGGACTGCATTTTTAAAAACCAATTAAGAGTAGCCTGCGATGGGATAGCTCACGATTATCCAAGCAAACAAGTTTTCTGAAAGGAGCTAGATTGTGAAATATACAAGTCTATATCTAAGCCGTATTTTAAATAATAAAGTGTTTACTCATGAATATCAAATAATGGGTAAGCTTGTGGATTTCGTGGTGACCGGCGACATACAGAATCCGCAAGTGGTTGCTGCACTAATACAAACTCCTGATGGAATAAAAACATTAGCTTGGAAGAACTTTGTGCTAACTCAAAGGGGGTCTTCTTACCACATTACCTGCAATAAACCTGAGGAAATCGATATTTCCAAGTGTTTCCTATTAAAGAAAAATGTTTTAGATAAGCAGATTATTGATATCAATGGCCGTAAAGTTGTACGCGTTAACGATATCAGGCTTGCAGTGCTTACTACCGGTACATTTGTTGTGGCCGTAGATATTGGCATGGAAGGGCTTATGCGCAGACTTGGCGTTGCAAAGTTCCTGAAAAATATTGGTATAAAAGTCGACGGTCAGATGATTTTATGGAGTGATGTAGAAACTCTCGTCTCAGATAATGACAACTTGGTCCTTTCAAAAACTTACGACAAACTTTCGACATTGCATCCTTCTGATTTAGCAGACATCATAGAAGAATTTGATACTAATACTGCTATGAAAATTTTCTCCGGCTTAGACAATGCACGAGGCGCGGATGTTTTGGAGGAAATGGAAGAAGATACTCAAATCAAGATGATTGAAGGTCTTTCTAAAGAAAAGGCTGCGGATATTCTTGAAGAAATGCCCTCCGATGAAGCCGCGGATATTCTTGACGGACTTGAAGAAAGCAAAGCAGAAGAACTCCTTTCTGAAATGGAAGAAGAATCACGAGTTGAAATCCGCGAGTTAATGGAGTATGACGAGAAAGTAATCGGAAGCATAATGAGCAATGAATTCATTGCATTTACTTCAGATACTGCAGTCGAAACAGTAGTTACTTATTTGA
Organism: uncultured Ignavibacteriales bacterium; assembly: GCA_903915485.1. GTDB lineage: Bacteria > Bacteroidota > Ignavibacteria > Ignavibacteriales > Ignavibacteriaceae > CAIYTF01. The sequence goes on from CAIWTC010000042.1 coordinate 1,983, forward strand.
AAGAAAACAGACCTGAAGAAGGTTTAATGAATTATATCTTCGTCACAAGTTCAAAAGGTAAACTTGTCGGGAAGGTATCGCTGAGGGACTTGATTTTAGCGGGTGAAAAAGACCAATTGAAAAGTTTAATGCATAAAGATATCGTTTATCTTTTTGATGATGATGATATAGATGAATTAGTACAGGTAGTTCAAAAATATAATTTATTGAGTCTGCCAATTGTGGACCATGATTTAGTGATAGTGGGAAGTGTGATAATTCATGACATCCTTGATGAAATTATGAAGAAATAGAAACGGCAGGGAAGTGAATGTTAAAATTACTTAAGAAAAAAAACTTCAAAAGAAATCTTTTGATGTTGATTGCATTGATTGGTCCCGGAATAATTACCGGAAGCGTTGACAATGATGCAGGCGGAATTACAACATACTCTGTTGCCGGTGCTAAGTATGGATATCACATACTTTGGACCTTGATCCCATCTTTTATAGTGTTGATGGTTGTTCAGGAAATGAATGCCCGCATGGGAATTGTTACGGGTAAAGGTCTCGCAGATTTAATCCGTGAAAGTTTCGGCGTTAAAATTACATTCTTCATTTTCCTGGGATTGATAATTGCCGATATTGGAAATACAACTACCGAATTCGCTGGTGTCGCGGGAAGTATGGAGGTGTTTAGCGTCAGCAAATACATTTCGGTTCCCATAGCTGCGCTGGTGGTTTGGCTATTCGTAGTATATGGTAATTACAAATCTGCGGAAAAGTTGTTTCTTGTTTTTAGTTTCTTTCTGCTGTCTTATGTTGTATCTGCATTGATGAGCAAACCCGATTGGTCAGAAGTCGGCAGTGCGATTATCAAGCCTAAAATTTCCGGTGACACAGAATATATTGGAATGGTAATAGGTATTGTGGGAACGACTATCGCTCCGTGGATGCAGTTCTACATGCAGTCAGCAGTAATTGAAAAAGGCTTGAAGAAAGAGGATTACAAATTCACATTGATTGATGTTGCAATCGGATGTGTATTAACCGTGGTAGTTGCTTTTTTTATTATAGTTGCTTGCGGCGCTACTCTGAATGTAAAACATATCGAGATTAATTCAGCAAAAGATGCAGCGCTTGCTCTTGAACCGTTGGCCGGAGAATTTGCAAGATTTCTTTTTTCATTCGGATTATTCATCGCATCAATATTTGCTGCTGCAATATTGCCTTTAGCGGCATCTTTCTATATCTGCGAAGCATTTGGATTTGAAGCGGGTATTGACAAGAAATGGAAGGAAGCACCTCAGTTCTATTTCCTATTCACATCAATTATCATTATATCAGTAGCTATTATTTTATATCCGAATGCACCGCTAATTCCAATTACAATCTGGACACAGATATTAAATGGTATTCTGCTCCCCGTCGTGCTTGTGTCGATGGTAATAATCGTGAATAAGAAAGAGATAATGGGCGAGGATGTAAACTCCTTAACTAAAAATATTATTTCATGGACAACAGTGGGAATACTAATTATTCTGACACTTATCTTAACTTTAAAACCGATCTTCTTAAAATAGGAAAATATGAAAATAGGAATTACTTGCTACCCGACTTACGGGGGCAGTGGTGTAGTTGCAACTGAGCTTGGTAAAGAACTTGCAATGAAAGGGCATGAGGTTCACTTTATAAGTTATGCTATACCTTTCAGGCTGAATCACTATGTTGAAAATATATTTTACCATGAAGTTGAAACTACTAACTATCCACTATTCGAATTTAATTTGTACAGTCTAGCATTAGCCAGCAAAATGGTTGAAGTAGCTACTTATGAAAAACTTGATTTGCTTCATGTTCACTATGCTATCCCACATGCAACAAGCGCATATTTAGCTAGAGAGATACTCAGAGAAAAACAAAATATTAAAATAATCACAACGCTTCACGGAACTGATATTACGCTTGTTGGGTTAGAGCCGATGTTTCTGCACTTAGTAAAGTTCAGCATTGAAAAAAGCGACGGTGTTACCGCGGTATCGAGGCATCTAAAAGAAAAAACAATTACTAATTAT
>CAIWTC010000043.1 GCA_903915485.1 uncultured Ignavibacteriales bacterium
ATAACTCAAGGTTTTTCTGCACAGAATTGATTTCTGTATTCTCACCCATATTAATAACTCGATGCCCTTAAAATAATGTTAATCCTCTATTCTAAGCACCGCTAAAAATGCTTCCTGTGGAATTTCAACATTGCCTACTTGCTTCATTCGCTTCTTACCTTCTTTTTGTTTCTCAAGAAGTTTGCGCTTACGACTAATATCACCGCCATAGCATTTTGCCAAAACATTCTTACGAAGTGCTTTTACTACAGTTTTGGATATTACTTTTGAACCAATTGCTGCCTGAATATTAATTTCAAACATTTGCTTCGGAATAAGTTCTTTTAGTTTTTCACAAACTTTTCTGCCCCAATCAAAAGATTTTCCACGGTGAACAATCATTGATAACGCATCAACCGCTTCACCGTTCAGCAGAATATCAAGTCTAACCAAGTCAGATTCTTTGTAACCAAATATTTCGTAATCAAAAGAAGCATAACCGCGAGTATATGATTTAAGCTTATCATAAAAATCAAAAATAATTTCTGAAAGCGGAAACTCATATTGCAAATCCGCACGCGTAGGATCTATATAAGTTGTATTAATATAAGTACCGCGTTTATCGGTTGCCAACTTCATGATGTTGCCGACATATTCGCTTGGAGTAACGATTTGAGCTTTCACATAAGGCTCTTCGATAAAATCAATGTCGCCGACATGTGGCATGAGAGCGGGATTATCAATCAGCATCTCAGTTCCATTTTTTTTGTGAACTATGTATTCAACATTCGGTAGCGTAGTGATAATAGCCTGATTGAATTCACGGAACAATCTTTCCTGGACGATTTCCATATGAAGCAGTCCAAGGAATCCACATCTAAAACCAAAGCCTAATGCCGCAGAAGTTTCAGGCTGATAAATAAGTGCTGAATCATTAAGCGTAAATTTATCTAACGCATCGCGAAGTCCTTCGTAGTCATCAGTATCCGTAGGGAAAAGTCCGCTGAATACCATTGGTTTAACAACTTTGTATCCGGGCACGGGCTCAAGAGCGCCATTTTTTGCATGTGTAATTGTGTCACCGACTTTAGTATCGTGAACATCTTTTATACTGCAAATTACATAACCTACATCGCCTATGGTTAACTCACCTGTTCTTATCCTCTTCATTCCGAGAATGCCGACTTCTTCAGCTTCGTAAACATTGTCGTTAGCGAAAAATTTAATTTTTTCTTTTTCTTTCAGAGTTCCGTTTATAATTCTTACATAGGCAATAGCGCCGCGATAGGCATCAAACACTGAATCAAAAATTAATGCTTGAAGCGGATCTGAATTTTCACCAACCGGAGGAGGAACCTTTTTGACAATCGCTTCAAGAATATCGTTAATACCAATTCCCGATTTCGCACTCGCTAGAAGAATATCTTCATCCTTACAGCCTAATAAATCAATAACCTGATGCTTGATACGGTCAACTTCCGCAGAAGGCAAATCAATTTTATTCAATACAGGAATGATTTCAAGCCCTGATTCGATTGCAAGATAAAGATTGCTAATTGTCTGCGCTTCAACACCCTGAGATGCATCCACAATAAGCAGCGCGCCTTCGCATGCAGCGAGCGAACGGGAAACCTCATAGGAGAAATCCACATGTCCGGGAGTATCGATTAAGTTTAATATATATGGTTTATTGTCCAACGCGGTATATTTCATCTGGATTGCGTGAGACTTAATAGTTATGCCTCTTTCGCGTTCCAAGTCCATGTCATCAAGAATCTGAGCTTTCGAATCTCTTTGACTAATAGTACCGGTCGCTCCGAGCAGTCTGTCTGCAATGGTAGATTTACCGTGGTCAATATGTGCAATAATGCAAAAATTTCGTATGTTGTTCAAGTATTAATAGTTTCCAATTTTAATCTCCAAATATACCGCTAAATGAGGACTTAAGAAAATACTGAATTGATTCATTTCTCATTAAAGGATAGTTTTAATAATACTCATACTTAGCTATATTTAGGATATGATTTTACCTTTTTACATAATACGAAACCACATCGCTCCTTTTCTGTTTTCGGCAGCATCACTGATGGGAATATTCCTGCTTCAATTTCTAATGAAGGCAGCGGATAAGTTAGTCGGGAAAGGACTGGATACTTATGTAATTATCCAGTTAGTTGCTTACAACTTAGCATGGATGGTTGTATTAGTTGTTCCGATGAGTGTACTCATCGCTACCCTTATGGCTTTTGGCTCGATGTCTCAGAATAATGAAGTAACAATCCTAAAGGCCAGCGGTGTTAGCCTTCTCAAAATGGTCACGACACCCTTTATTGCGGCAATAGGAATTGCGTATCTCCTCACACTATTCAACAATGATGTTCTTCCTGATGCTAATCACAAAGCTAAGATGCTGATGTATGATATTTCTCAAAAGAAACCAACTCTTTCACTTCAATCGGGAGTGTTCTCTCAGGAAATCAATAACTTCGCAATTTTAGCCCGTAATGTTGAGCAGGGTGTTAACTTACTTCATGATGTCACAATTTATGACTATTCTTCCCCCGCAAAAATTAATGTTGTTACTGCAAAAACCGGAAAAATATATTTTTCGCCCGACTTAAAATATCTTTTGATGGATTTGGACAATGGTGAGATACACGAATCCGAAACTGACGGTACAACCATGTATCGTAAACTGTTATTCACCCGCCACAGAATCGCCATGAATGCAGACCAATTTGCATTTCAGCAATCAAATAACATGAGCAGAGGTGATAGAGAACTAAGTGCCTCAATTATGCAGCACCGTGTTGACAGTTTGGCAAAAGTAAAAAATGAATTTGATAGTTTACTTAACGCCTTCATCGTGCCCGTATTTTACGGAGAATCTTCTCAAATCGGAATTAAACCTATAAAGAGTTATAACAACGACGCTATCATGTATACGAATGCACTTTCGCGAATATTGACTTCAAAGAATAATATTATGCCTTATGTCATGCGCGCTGAAATGATCAAAAATGAAATGAACAGATACAAAGTAGAGATTTATAAAAAATATGCCATTCCTACTGCTTGCGTTATATTTATTTTACTGGGTGCACCATTGGGAATCATGATGCGTAAGGGCGGATTCGGCATGGCGGGAAGCATAAGTCTTTTCTTCTTTTTAGTTTACTGGTCATTTCTAATCGGCGGTGAAAAACTCGCAGACAGAGGAATGATTTCTCCGCTAATGGGCATGTGGTCGGCAAATATTATCATGGGGCTTGGAGGAATATTACTCACTTATAAATCGATGAAAGAAACCGTTGTTCTTGACTTTTCATTTATCCAAAAAATTATCCCCAAACGATTTCGTCCTCAGGTTGAACAGTAAATGAAAATACTTGACCGTTATTTAATTCGGCAGTTTATACAAACTGTGATTTTCGGATTACTTGCTTTCATTGCTATCTTTGTGATAGTTGACATGATGGAAAACCTTGATGAATTTTTAGACCAAAATGTTGAGAAGACATTAATATTAAAATACTATCTGGTTTTTATTCCTGAAATAGTCAGACTACTTCTACCCGTCTCACTATTGTTCGGTGGATTATTTACCATGGGGAAAATGTCCAACTCGAATGAATTGACCTCAATGAAGTCGGGTGGAATAAGCATGTACAGGACTATGGCCCCAATATTCCTAATGACAGTTTTAATTTGTATTGGGAATATTTATTTCAGCGGTTATATTGTTCCTCAGGCAAATAAAATGAAAACTCATATCGAGAGGAAATACCTCAACAAGGGCAATGTTTCCATAGGGAATAATATTTTCTTTCAGGATTCCAGATATAGAATTGTAAGCATAGGATATTTCAGCGAGGATATAAACCGCGCGTCGAGAATAGGAATCCAGGAATTCGACTCATCAAACATCACGAAACTAAAATCGCGGATTGATGCTCTTTCGATGACTTATGATTCAACAACAAAAAAGTGGACATTGCAAAACGGGAGCAAAAGAACTTTCTACCCAACGAATGAGGAGTTGGAAACATTCACAAAAAAAACAATGGACTCGTTGAACTTTCAGCCGGGAGATTTAGTTGTAAAACAGAAGAAACCCTCTGAAATGAACTTAACAGAACTAAAGCACACTATCACCACGCAAAGTCATGCCGGAAATGACCCGAGAATTTGGCAGATAGAATATTACTCCAGGTCATCATTTGCGTTGACGGGAATAATCGTTGTGCTTTTCGGACTCCCCTTTTCCACAAATAAACGGAGAGGCGGTTTGGCAGTTCAGATAGGCATTAATATTTTGATAACATTTATTTATCTTGCGCTATACAAAATAACCGAAGCATTTGGAATTAACGGAGCACTTAACCCCATTATCACAGCGTGGGTTGTTAATGTTGGCTTTTTTATTGCTGCAGTTATTAACTTGGTACGAGTTAGGCAGTAAGACTTTTATATTGGAGCATTAATTGAAAAGTATTGAAAAGAACAGTAAAATATATTTAGCAGGACATACAGGGTTAGTTGGCTCAGCCATCAGCAGAGAACTGAATAGACAAGGCTATAACAATATAATTGGACGGACAATCGAAGAACTTGATTTAAGAAATCAGGAAAGCGTCAATAATTTTTTTGAAATAGAAAAACCTGATATTGTTATTGTTGCCGCAGCTAAAGTCGGGGGTATTCTTGCTAATGACACATACCGTGCCGATTTTATTTATGACAACATAATGATAGAATCTAATCTTATTTCCGCCTCACATCAGGTTGGAGTCAAAAAATTAGTTTTTCTAGGAAGTTCGTGCATCTATCCAAAACTCGCTGAACAACCGTTAAGAGAAGAATCCATTTTAAGCGGTTATCTTGAGTCAACAAATGAACCTTATGCATTAGCTAAAATTACCGGAATTAAATTATGCGAAAGTTTTTTCCGTCAATACGGATGCAACTTTTTTTCAGTAATGCCGACCAACCTCTATGGTCCTCATGACAATTTTAACTTAAATACTTCACATGTGCTGCCTGCTTTGATTCGCAAGTTTCACGAAGCAAAAATCAATTCAGAAAAAAGTGTGGTGGTTTGGGGAAGCGGCGCTCCTATGCGGGAGTTAATGTTCGTGGAAGATTTGTCGAGAGCCATAGTCTTTTTACTAAGCAGTATTGATGCATCGGATATTTATTCTCTTGGTATTTCGCAGATAAATATTGGGACAGGTAAAGATTTATCAATTGCCGATTTAGCAGAGTTAGTCAAAAAAGTTGTCGGGTTCGAAGGCATCATTGAATATGACCACACCAAACCTGATGGCACTCCTAAAAAACTTTTAGATGTTTCAAGAATTCATTCTATCGGGTGGAAACATCAGATTGAAATAGAAGAAGGAATCGGGATTACATACAAATGGTTCTTAGAGAATTTTAAGAATTAGTATTCTTAGCAGCATCAGATAAGAAACATCGTTCCTAAAGATAGGCTATCTTTAATATTAATTCGTTTTACGCACTGTAAACAGCAGATAAAAAGCCACCCCCAGCGCAGCGATAATAGCAACAGGTTCCCAAATTGATGAGAACATTGAACTTGACGGGATTGAAGGATTCAAAAAGCCATATGAATTATTACTGACAGAGTCCTTATAAGCATAATCAACTGTATCCGTTATTGAGTAGCTAAACTTCTGAATCTCACTTGAACCGTTAACATATATATTCCCGGAGCAATGAGCACTTCTGACAAGTCTTAAATCAGCCCCCACTATATCACTTATCAATTCGGGATATGATACTCCTGCATCTTCGATTGTATATGCTAAGAAATCGCCTTCTAAAATCCCCGCAGTTCGTTGCTTCGCTAACATCGCTGATATGTATGAATTATAAAAAGCAAAACTACTGGGCGTAATTACCTTAACTTCTGAATACCGCAAAGAACCTGTATTCGCCGTAATCGATGAGTCAATTAACTGCCTGATTCTTTCCGAATTGGAGAAGTAAGTGGACTGGGCACTTACCGAATACAAAAACAAACAACTCAACAAGAATGTTCTGGCTAAACGCATTGGTTAATTAATCCTATTGATTTTTAAATTCATCTCTTTGCCGCCATAGCTTCCAAGCGTGCGACGCGTTCTTCCATCGGCGGATGAGTAGAGAATAATTTTGTAACTCCGCCGCCTCTTAACGGACTAACAATAAACATATGTGCAGATGCAGGCTTCGCATCATCAACAGGTTTTATTTCATTTCCTTCTGTCAACTTTTTAAGTGCAGAAGCTAAACTTAGAGGATTACCCGCAATTTCAGCGCCCCTCGCATCAGCATCATATTCCCTTGAACGGGAAATTGCTAATTGCAGAAGTGTTGCCGCGATAGGTGCAACTATCAAAAGAACCAGCGATGTTATGAAACTGTCATCATCGTCGTCATTGTTTCTCCCGAACATATATGCCCATGAAGCCATTTGTGCGAGATAAGTAATTGTACCTACAATTGTAGCCGCAATGGTGCCGGTGAGGATATCCCTATGCTGAACATGTGCTAACTCATGTCCGATTACTCCGGCTAATTCACTCGGATTCAAGATTCTTAAGATTCCTGAAGTAACAGCAACAGCAGAGTTCTGAGGATTTCTACCCGTAGCGAATGCATTAGGTGTTTCATCGTCTATAATATAAACCTTAGGCATCGGAAGGCTTGCCCGTTTTGCAAGTTCAGCAACCATATCATATAATTTAGGTGCTTCTTCCTTTGATACTTCCCTTGCCTTATACATTGCTAAAACAATTTTATCTGAGAACCAGTATGAACCAAAATTTATCATCAAAGAAATTGTAAAAGCAAAGAACATTCCTGTTTGTCCGCCAAGCATATTTCCAACAAATAAAAACAGGACTGTCAATGCTGTCAGCAAAATTGTTGTTTTAATTGTATTCATATTATTTCCTTAATTGTAATTTCTTATTGTTCTCTATTTGGACGAATGAAGTAATTGCGAGTTTCATTCCGCACTAAGAATCTTTCAAACCGACCGTTATACACTTCTTGCTCTAAGTCCGACTATACCAATTATTATCAGAAGAATAAACAGCAACCTTAAAGGGTCTCTTGACTCATTAAATAGAACTATTCCAAGAATTGCCGTCCCGATAGCTCCGATTCCTGTCCAAACACCATAGGCTGTACCAAGAGGAAGCTGCTTAAGGCTTAAAGCCAGTAGGCCCATACTGATAATCATCCCGGCTATTGAAAGAACACTCCACAAAGTGGAGGTGAATCCATTCGAAAGTTTTAAGGAAACAGCCCAAAATACTTCAAATAGTCCGGCTATTATCAGAACAGTCCACATATATTTCTAAAACTCATTGATTAATTATCTAAAAGTATATTAAATTATGACAACAAAATATAAATTATTATTTAAAGTTTTATCACTTTATTAGAGTAGATTAGGAAATAATGTAATGTTTTTCAGAGGTGGTTATGACATTTAATTTCAGCAAATTCACAGTCAAAGCACAAGAGACAATCCAGAACTCTCTTGACATTGCGCAAAACTTTAACAATCAGATTTTAGAACCGGAACATCTGCTTGCATCCTTAGTTGAAGAGAAGGCAGGCCTTACAGAAACTCTATTTCAAAAAGCAGGAGCAAACCTCAACAAAATCCGTATAGAAATTGTCGCTCTTCTTGAGAGACTTCCAAAAGTTACGGGTGCCGCATTTTCAAATCTTCAAATGTCTAATGCATCAACTCAATTACTAAACGATGCAGTCAGCGAAGCACAAAAGATAAAAGACGAATATGTATCCACCGAACATTTAATTATCGCACTTGTGAATAATCCCGGAAATGCCGGTCAACTTCTGAAAGATAACGGTATCAGTTATTCAACTCTTTTAAAAGCACTTAAAGAAGTGCGTGGTTCTCAGCGTGTTACGAGTCAGAATGCAGAAGAAACATATCAGTCATTAAAAAAATTCGGCAGGAATCTGAATGATTTAGCCAGAGCAGGAAAACTCGACCCGGTAATAGGCAGAGATGAAGAAATCCGCAGGGTGCTTCAAGTACTCTCAAGAAGGACAAAGAATAACCCTGTATTGATTGGCGAGCCCGGAGTTGGGAAAACAGCAATTGCCGAAGGAATTGCACATCGTATAATTTCCGGAGATGTACCCGAATCACTAAAAACAAAACAAATTATTTCACTTGATTTAGGAACTCTAATTGCGGGCACACAGTTTCGCGGACAGTTTGAAGAGAGAATCAAAGCAGTTATCAAAGAAGTTATTGAATCGAATGGAGAAATAATCTTATTTATTGATGAACTTCATACTTTAGTTGGAGCAGGTTCAGCGGAAGGAGCAATGGATGCTGCAAATATTTTGAAACCCGCGCTTGCCAGAGGCGAACTACACTGTATCGGGGCTACAACGCTAAACGAATATCATAAGTACATTGAGAAAGATGCCGCATTAGAAAGAAGATTTCAACAAGTATTTATTGATGAGCCTAACGAAGAAGATTCCATTTCAATTCTGCGTGGATTAAAAGAGAAATACGAAATCCATCATGGAGTCCGAATAACAGATGGTGCAATTGTCGCAGCAGTGCAGCTTTCTAGACGATATATTTCCGACAGGTTTTTACCCGATAAGGCGATAGACTTAATAGATGAGGCTGCCTCTAAATTAAGAATTGAAATTGATTCACTTCCTGA
>CAIWTC010000044.1 GCA_903915485.1 uncultured Ignavibacteriales bacterium
ATGTTTGAGTCTCCGTCCTACTTTTCCGGCTTCGAGGGATTCGTGACACTTTACGCAGTGCCGATACAAATTTTCTGTGACTTCTCAGGATATACCGACATTGCAATTGGACTTTCTCTTTTGCTGGGAATTGAAATTAAGAACAACTTTAATAAACCTTTCAGCGCAAAAAGCATTACAGATTTCTGGCGCAGATGGCACATCACCCTGCTTGATTGGTTTAATGAATATATTTTTATGCCGCTGAATTTTTCTTTAAGAAGATGGAGAAAACTTTCCACATTCATTTCCATCATGACTGTATTTTTGATATCAGGTATATGGCATGGCGCAGCATGGACATTTATCATTTGGGGAGTACTTCACGGATTGATGCTGGTTTTTGAAATTATTTTCGGTTTGAATAATTCAGCAGAGCGAAATAATAACCGGTACTTGACAGTTATTTGGGCATTGGTTTCATTCCACTTCATTGCTTTAACTTTTGTGATATTCAAGAGCCCAAATCTTTATACCGCACAGATAATATTCTCTAAAATCTTTGCCGGATTTAATTTTGAAATAATTGAAAGATGGTTCAGCATCTACTATTTAACATTTATCATTATATTGTGTGGATATGTGATTCACTTTTTATCTTCGAATGTTAAAACTCAGTTGTTGGATAATTTTCATCGTCTTAACTGGGCAACAAAAGCTATAGTAATTACATTTATACTATATATAGTATATCAGTTCAGCGCGGCTGAATCTAAACCGTTTATCTATCTGGAGTTTTAATGCTCAACAGCAACAACTCCGGACATAGAGACAAATCTAATACCAATTAAAAAAGTTATAGTTATTATTAAAATCATTTTCGACAAATTCAGTTTATTGGCAAGAGTGGCAAAAGAGCTTTTTCAGATGCGAAACAGCTTGATTAAGCCATTTAAACGAAAGAACATTTTGTCCGCAATAAAACTTCAAAGTAAATTTGTTCTCTCCGCTTCAATTATCCCTGTTTTGTTTTTATTCGGCAACAGCATATCTTCTGTCCCCGCTCATAATATTAATAAATCATATTCTCTTGATACTCTGTTTGAGTCAAGCGATGATGACACGCTCATTATCAGCGACTCACTTAACTATGAGGGAACCGAAGACTCTTTAGTCGCTGAAGTTGAAGACATCAATGTGTTTATTGACAGCACAAAAAATGTAATCGGAAATGCATCGGCTATATCACGATTTTACTCAAAGGTTTGTAATACGGCAGACATACACAACACAGTTTCGATTTATCATATCGGCGACTCGCACATTGCAGGGAAAAGTTATCCTAACTCCATAGCCAAACATCTTGAGTCAGATTTTACAAGTGTCAGCACCGTCATCATTACGCCTCGCGTTTCTGTGCGCAGAAGACGAATTAAATCTTCAATGATTAAAAACGCAAAAAGAAGCCGCGGTTATAAAGGGAAAAAAAGTAATTCATCAAAGAAGAAAAAGTCATCTTCCGCAAAAACCGGGTCACAAACATCTGTTCCTGTTAACGGATTTCAACAAAGACTTCTTGCTGAGAACATATTCGAGAATACAGGCAGTATGTACTCAATTCCGAATCTGCAATGCGATGTTCTAACACAACCATCGGGAAGTTACTTATATAATACAAATGATAAATCTGATGTCAACTGTAAATATACTGCATACGGAGTATCCGGCAGAAGTTTCCAATATTTTGTTGATTCGCCCAACACAATTAAACATCTTGATCAATTTGAACCTGACCTGGTAATAATTTCACTCGGAGTTAATGATATTTTTGGTAAACGGTTTGAAGAAGAACGAATATTAAATTCATTAACAAAACTTGTAACATTAGTCCGCAGTCACCGACCGGGAGCAGATATCCTTTTAGGCATATCGGGTGATGCTTTTCTAAAGCAAGGGAAGACGAATCCGTTTCTGCCTAAACTTAAAGCATTGATGGTAAAATATGCCATCCATAACAACTGCGCCTATTGGGACCCTGTTCCTGTATTTGGCGGTTATGGTTACATGGGTAAATGGCTTAAGCATAAGTTGTGCGGCGTTGACAGAATCCATTGCACTCCCGCAGGGTATACGCTTATGGGCGATATGCTCGTACAGGCAATCGACAAAGGACTAAATAATTACATGCAGGCCAAATAATATGTCTAAACATTTTAGACTCGCTCTTTGGCTCGCAGTCTTCACTATACTTTACAATGCTGTCGAAGGAATTATTTCCGTTTATTTCGGGATGCATGATGAGACTCTTACACTTTTGGGATTTGGGATTGATAGCTTCATAGAGTTTATCTCTGGATTTGGCATTCTATCAATGGTTATCAGAATTCACCGCAACGGCGAGGACAACCGCTCTGCATTCGAAAAGACTGCACTAAAAATTACAGGCGTATCATTTTATATTTTAGCAGCAGGTCTCATCGTATCTGACATTATAAACCTCCTTAATCATTCAAAACCTTCAACAACTTTGCCGGGGGTAATAATTTCAGGTATATCTATAATAGTTATGCTGGTTTTAGTATCCTTGAAAACAAAAACAGGTAAAGCCCTTAACTCAGAAGCTATTTTAGCTGATGCGGCATGCACAAAGGTTTGCATCTATATGTCCGTTGCCCTACTGATTTCAAGCGGACTTTATGAACTTATTGGATGGGGTGGCTTTGATACTATCGGTGCATTAGCCTTGGCAGTATTTTCCTATAGGGAAGGCAAAGAATGTTTTGAAAAAGCAAAGAACAACTCACATTGCGGATGCCATTCTTAAAACTCCCACTGCTCAAGTAAGCACATCAATCACAAAATGTTTTCTCCCTATATAAATATTCTGTAAGAAAGAAATTATTTGCTTTAAAAAGAAAATAAGAGGCGACCATAAGAATCACCTCTTAATTTGAAGGAAGGACTATTGAGAGTTAAAATTGTATCTTTCTACTTCTTGACAAATATCAGGGTAAGAGACCTAATTTTTTAGCAGAAAAACTCTTTAGCAATTAATTGTGTTGATTGCTAATTACATTATCGAAAGTATTCGAAAAAAGTTTAGCGTAGAGAAAATTCAATCGACAATTCAATCAACTCATCAAACCAAACCGCGCCAATCCCGACCAACATTATCATACTTAAACTTTATTTCATCTTCAAAGCTTTCGTCGAGTCTTCCCTTTTCTAAATAACTTATATTACTTTTTAGATGATTAATATTTTGCGTGCCTATTATAATAGAATGCGCACCGGAAGAGAATGCGCTATACCTTATTGATATTTCATTCCAATTATCCCCATAGTCCAAACCCAGATCATTTTTCCTTAACCAGTAATCTTCGGCGTAGTTGCCAAATGGTCGCTCCTCATACTTCCAGGGGCAGTTGCCAAGCGGCCGTTTTGCGATTATTCCCAACCCGTTTTCAACTGCAACTGGAGTATAATCCCTAATACTTCTTTGGTCAAATATATTCATTGATGTTTGCACTGAATCAAATGCACCGCAGCTTACTGCAAACATCAACTCTTCATTCTCTCCTGAATACGCAGCAGAACGAATCTTCCCTGATTCTTTTACATCTCTCAGCGCACTCAAGATGTCCTCTCTTTGCAATACATTCAGAGGGCATGAATGAAGGTGCACAATATCCAGATAGTCTGTCTGCAATAAATTAAGCGCCCGGTTTACACCCATCACAATACAATCGTATGTCCAGTCCTCTATTCCTTCAACTCCATACCCGACTTTTGTGGAGAGTATAATATCTTTTCGGTACGGCTTTAAGTATTTCCCAATCCGTTCTTCTGAAAGTCCGTATGCGCGGGCAGTATCAAATAAAGTAATTCCCAAGTCAAAGGCCTCATTCAATAATAATTCAGTATCTTTTTCATTAAGACTTGCCTCCCCTATCTGACCTGCTCCGAATCCTATCAATGAAACATTAAAATCATTTTTCCCAAACTTATTATATACCATAAATTTATTCCTATATTTATCAGTAACTAAAATAGAAATTCCTTTCAGTAAAGACAATTTTGTATTGTGACAATTATCAGAATGACCAAAAAACAATTTTGCTATTTACTTCTTCAAGTATATTTTAAGTCATTACTTTAGAAAGTTAGTTAAACAGGACATGAATAAACAAAAAATCAGCTTAAGAGAACTTTTCAACATAACCGTCATTGTATCTGCGCTCGGGTATTTCGTTGACATTTATGATTTAATTTTGTTTGGAATTGTTAGAGTTCCAAGCTTAAAAGCACTTGGAACAGATAGCAGTCAATTAGTAAACATTGGCGTGATGCTATTGAACTTCCAGATGGCAGGTATGCTCATAGGCGGAATTTTTTGGGGTATCCTCGGCGACAAGAAAGGTAGACTTTCAGTCTTATTCGGTTCCATTCTATTATATTCAGTAGCAAACTTCGCAAATGCCTTTGTGACAAATACAACTCAATATGCAGTTCTCCGGTTTGTGGCGGGATTTGGCTTGGCAGGTGAACTCGGCGCAGCAATCACTTTAGTTAGTGAAGTCATGAGCAAAGAAACCCGCGGATATGGTGCAGCACTTGTGGCATCCATCGGCGTAAGCGGTGCAATCTTCGCAGCACTAGTTGGCGAATTCTTCGATTGGAAAATCGCATATATCATCGGCGGTGCACTTGGCTTCGTTCTATTGATTCTTAGAATTAAAATGTCTGAGTCAGGGATGTTTGAAAGTCTTAAATCAGAAAAAGTATCCAAAGGAAACTTCCTTGCATTATTCACATCCTTTGATAGATTTAAAAGATACATCAACTGCATTGCAATTGGGTTGCCGATATGGTTTGTTGTAGGTGTGTTAATAACTTTTTCTCCTGAATTCGCAAAGGAGCTCGGCTACACTGAACCTATTGTTGCAGGCCGCTCAATTATGTTCACATATATTGGACTGATTTTCGGTGACTTCATTTCTGGATTCGTAAGTCAGTGGGCAAAAAGCAGAAAGAAAATCGTTTTGTTTTTTATTGCTGTAACTTTCGCAATGGTACTGATATACATATTCTTCCCCGGGAAAACAGCATTCTACTTTTACACTTTGTGCGTATTTATAGGCTTTGCAATAGGATACTGGGCTGTGTTTACGACTATTGCCTCCGAGCAGTTCGGAACAAATTTACGCTCAACTGTCACCACAACCGTTCCCAACTTCGTCCGTGGCGCAGTTGTTCCCATAACTTTAATGTTTACCGCCTTCAAAGGCACCTTTGGAAATATGAAAAGTGCTGCAATTCTTGTTGGTATTTTCGTATTTATTTTATCTATATTTGCACTTTATCATCTGAAGGAAACCTTCGGCGAAGACTTGAATTACTTCGAAGATATTTAACAAATACTTTTGTCTCTGAACTTGAAAAAGCTTTAATTCAAAATAAAATAGTCCCTCTGGGATGAGATCACAACTAATAATTCATTAAGGAGTCCTTATGAAATCAATAGCAAAATCAATGCTATTCCTATTGCTGTTCGGTGCGTTATCTATCGCTTATTCTCAGACTGCGGCAGAACTAATTGCACAGGCTGATAATTATTCCACGAAAGAATTCAATAATCAAAAAGCTATCATGAAGCTTTTTGATGCTGATAAAATAAGTAAGAATAACTGGGAAATTATGTGGCGAATAAGCAGAAGCAGCGTTGACATCGGCGAGCACATGAAAGCTAGTTCTGATGAGCAGTTAAAAAAATACGAGGAAGCAAAATATTATGCTGACAAAGCTGTTGAACTAGCGCCTAATAAGTCGGTCTGTTACCTGCGTCGTGCAATTGTGAATGGAAGAATTGCCCTATTCAAAGGTGTATTCAAAGCAATAGGACTTGTTGGTGATGTTAAATCAGATATTGAAAAAGCAATTTCCTTAAATAACGGAAGCAATGAAATTATGGCCGCCTGCCATTATGTACTTGGCAG
Source organism: uncultured Ignavibacteriales bacterium (assembly GCA_903915485.1). Lineage (GTDB taxonomy): Bacteria > Bacteroidota > Ignavibacteria > Ignavibacteriales > Ignavibacteriaceae > CAIYTF01. The sequence goes on from CAIWTC010000044.1 coordinate 5,976, forward strand.
AAGTCATGCGAAAGTTTGCGAGAAGCCATACTTAGTCAGATTACCGTTAGGACTCGGTTGGGGCGACATAGACATCTCAATTAAAGAGTTCAAAAAAGCAATTGAGATGCGTCCTGAATTCAAGATGTACCATTTGGACTTTGCAAAAACTTTAATCAGTGAAAAAGAATGGGCGAGCGCTAAAGAACAACTTTTAAAAGTCCCTGCTTTACCTAAACTAGATGAAGATGACGATACATTTGTCGCTGAATCTAAAACCTTACTGGAACAAATCAAGAACAAGTAATTTCATTTAACAGTTCTTGACAAATATTATAAATGTCATCAGGTACGGAATTCACGACTTGATGACATTTTTTATTGATTTATCTAATAATAAAAAAGCATTTCCCTTCTTTTCAAAGAAGAGAAATGCTATCGCTGTGAGTTCTATTTAGCGTATGTTTATGTTTAAGCTTTTATAGTTCTATTTGTATTTTTCTTTTTTTGTTATAGCTTGGTGCAGTAATATAGCCCTCTTTACTTTTTTGTTCGTTCGAATAGGAAATCGCGAACAGCAAAAGAAACGAGCAAAAAATGATTGCAAAAGCATGTATTATTATTGTCAATATCATAACTAACTCAATTTGTTTAGAACAATAATAACATACAAAAGTCGATTCTACGAAAATTTTCGATATAATCACAATTTTCTCTGACATACCCGGCAAAATCATCGACAAGAATACTAAATCATTGGCATACGGGGACTCTGGCTTCATTAAACGACTCAATAAATTGCCAAAATTTACTCTTTACCCACCCTCAATAATCTTTAACTTTTTCCGTATATTTAACCTTAAATTTTAATAATAAAACAAGACTTATCAGGAGCATATTAAATGGCAGCAAAGTCAAGTGATGTCTTAGAGAAAATAGTATCATTAGCAAAAAGACGCGGATTTGTTTTTCAATCATCCGAAATATACGGCGGCCTCAACGGTTGTTGGGATTACGGTTCATTGGGAGTTGAACTTCTAAAAAATCTAAAAGAAGAATGGTGGAAGTTCATGACCTATCGTGATGATGTCGAAGGTCTTGATGCATCAATCCTTATGCATCCCCGCACTTGGGAAGCCTCAGGACATATAGAGAACTTCACTGACCCTTTAATTGACTGTAAGCAATGCAAAGCCCGTTTCCGTTTAGACATCCTTGCTGATTCAATTGCAGCCAAAAAGCAAAAGAAACTTTTAGAAGCAGCATCACCAAAACTTTCAACACACCCAATGTTTGGCGAAGGAAATCCTTATAATTCACTTAGCGAGATTGAACTTGCGGAATTATTCAACGCACTCCTCGAAAGCAAAGAACATCAGTTAGCCTTGATTGAAGAGCTCAACTGCCCTTCATGCGGAAACAAAGGAACATTTACGCTCCCTAGAAATTTCAACTTGATGTTCAAAACATTTGTCGGCCCTGTTGAAGATTCAGGCTCAGTTGTTTATCTTCGTCCTGAAACAGCCCAGGGAATATTCGTTAACTTTTTGAATGTTCAGACCTCTGCCCGTCAAAAAGTACCGTTTGGAATTGCGCAAATAGGAAAAGCCTTCCGTAATGAAATTAACACCAAGTATTTTCTTTTTCGCACGCGTGAATTTGAGCAGATGGAAATGCAATTCTTTGTAAATCCAAATGCTGACAAGCAATGGTATGACTATTGGAAAGCTGAACGCCTCCAATGGTTCAAAGACTTAGGAATGTCTTCCGACAAACTCCGCTATCACGACCATCCATCAGATAAACTTGCACACTATGCAAAGGAAGCAACCGATATCGAATATCTATTCCCATTCGGTTGGGGCGAGATTGAAGGAATTCATAACCGCACAAATTTTGACTTAAGCCGTCATGAACAATTCTCAGGCAAATCCATGAAATATTTTGATGAAGAGTCAAAAGAGAAATTTACTCCTTTCATCATCGAAACATCCGCCGGAGCAAGCCGTTCCTTCATGGCATTCTTAGTTGATTCATACAGAGAAGAAACTGTTAATGATGAATTAAGAGTAGTATTAAAACTTCATCCGCGCTTGGCTCCTATCAAAGCTGCAATACTTCCTTTAGTGAATAAAGACGGTATGCCGGAGTATTCACGCAAGCTTGAAGCAGACCTTAGAAAACGATACAAAGTATTCTTTGATGATAAGGGTGCTGTCGGCAGAAGATATCGCAGACAAGATGAAGCAGGAACTCCTTTCGCAATCACCGTTGATACTGATACGATGAGCAGCAACACTGTTACAGTCCGCGAACGCGACTCAATGCAGCAAGAAAGAATTGATGCTTCAAAAGTTTCTGAATACTTGTTTGAAAAACTAACCAGGTGATTATAAGTAAGCTATTCAATTATTTTGAATTTACTTTTAATCCTTCTTTTATCAAGGAAATAAATTGAAACCTGATTTTTTATCCATAACGGTTATAAGCCGCTTCTTTAGGGGCTTATACCGTATCGGATACAAAGTTAGTTACTCCAAAGTTATTGCCTCAGCTTTACTTTTATTAACTGTAAATACTTATTCTCAAACGCTCAAGGATACAGTAAAATCCCCCGGCATGCACAGTAACGCTCAAGACACATCCCTTGCGAAAGCATTTTCAAATTCATTAGATACATCCAAAACTAAAAAGAAGATTCCGCCTGTAAAATTTGTAAAAAACGAATACATGAGTAGCAACTCGGTTATTCTAAAAGACAGTTCCTTTCTTTGGTCCAACTACAGATATTCTGCCGACATTCTTCGTACACTTCCGGGAGGTTTTCTGAACTCACTTGGAAGCATGGGTCAACCTGAAGAATTAGTATTATACGGACAGAACAGTCCCAACATCGGAATGTATTCAAACGGCATTACACTTAATAACAGCGGATTTAATCACTATGATTTAAACCGCCTGCAGACTGAGTCACTTGAATCAATCGAATTGTTACCGCTCCCCCGTTCATTTTTTTATGGAGCAGAAAACAATACCACGGCACTATTCTTAACTCCCGCATTCCGTGTTGCAAATGCGCCTTATACGCGAATCTCATTTTACCAGGCAGCAAATGGCGAAGGTGCAGTCGATGCGCAGTTCTATCAACAAGTGTATCGCAAACTTAATCTCGCCGTAATTATTGCAAACAGAAAACTCGATTTCGGTTTTGCAAATACCGCTTATAGTTCATGGATGGGAAAATTCAGATTAACTTACCCTGTTTCTGACAGTCTTTCAGTTGGAGCAGAATACGCTTACGACAAAAGCATTCGCAGACTTTGGGGAGGAGTGAATATTGACTCCGTATATAAAGTAAACTCAACAGGTGTTGCAGACCCGCTTTACGATCCTATCTTTGCACCGCCGGTGTTCTGGAATAATTACTCCATTACCCAATCAAATTCATTTTCGTTATTCTGCAACTCGCTTATTTTTGACGGTAAACCCGGAAGCATTAATTTATTCTATAAAGATTACTTAGATCAAATCCGATTGAATGAAAAATCATCTACTTCCGTTGGAAGATTTACCCCCAACTACAGTAACCACATTCTTGGAGTTAATGTCAATCAGAAACTCCTGAAGTCTAACCCACAACTGGATTTTTATTCAGGCATTGAGTTCGACCGCTCAACTGGACTTGATTCATTGACTGAAAATGCAAAGAGCAAACACTTTGTAGGACTAAACGCATCTCTTCAGTTGCTGGACACAACATTAACTTATTCCGTATTTACAAAATATCTTGGGAAATATTTTAAGGATAATAACGGAAGCGGAACATCGTTAGGCTATAATGGAATTGGAACTGACTTAAGTTTTGTGTATTCAAAGAATATTAACTTCTACCTTGGACTATCCTTTTACAAACAGAGTTTTATGGATAATTCAAACCTGATTTCAAGTTTGGAACTTAAAGCAAATGCATCTTATAATAATTTGAATTACGGCATAACTATTTTCAAGACCGTCCCCAAGAAAACAATAACGCAAAGTACTATTCTTTGGCAGTCGCCAGCGTTAGTCCCTGCTCAAATGGAAATATCCCCAAAAAATGTTTCAGGCATCAACCTTAATCTTACAACGCGATTCGGATTTCTTCAACTTGAGAGTTCTCTGAACATTATTAAAGAAGCAAACAAACAATCGCTCGAGCAGTCACAACCACTTTTTCAGGGAAGCGCTGGATTATATTACAAAGCTATTCATTTCGATAGCGCACTACATATAAAAACAGGTTTCAACACATCATTCTATACATCATTTCATCCACGCGCTTATGATTATCTATATTTGCACAACTACCCTTCAACTACGGTTGAAACCCTTCCTGCAAGCATGACCATTGACTTTGTAGCCATCGGTGAAATTCAAAAATCTGCAATTGTATATTTTATGTGGGAAAACTTATTCGACACCAAATACTTCACCGTTCCCTACTATCCCGCCAAAGGACGCGGTATTAGATTCGGCCTTACTTGGGATCTATTTAATTAACTGCAGAATTGTACTACGAATACTCAAAATCCATGAAACATTATATTCTTCTCATTCTTATCTGCATTAGTTTCAAAACAGGATTTGCGCAGGACAATAAAAAGTGGGGTAAAGAACCTATCCCTTATTTAAAAGCAACAGACCTTCACACTGCCACCGCGCATAACAACACTTCAAACTTATTTATATATTTATATCATAACTTGATATCAGAAGCAGATGGTGACCGCTGCCCCTTTGCTCCGACCTGCTCAGGGTTCTTCGTTGAATCAGTCCACAAAACTAATATTGTTCAAGGAGTGTTAATGTTTATGGATAGATTTACCCGAGATGCGAACACTGTTAACCGCGGTTTAAACTACAAATACAATTACAAGGTTCATCACTTCGATGACCCTGTTTCAAAGTATATACTTAATTAGAATTTAATCTGCTATTGTGAAAAACCAACACCATGTTTTACAGCAAAATGAAATCAAACACATAATTTATTATGTGCTTGTAGCAGTATTATTTCTATGTTCAACACACACTTCACTTGCACAGTCCCCCTTTAACACAAATGAACACATAAAATCATTTGCGGCACATTTATATTCATCGAAAGATTATCTTCGCGCCTCCTTAGAGTATAAATCACTTTCACTAAATGAGATTGATGACACCGTTCGTTATCGCCTTGGATATTGCTCTCTTAAACTAGATGATTCAGTTGAACTTCATAAACATCTGAAATCAATTCAAAGCGGCGACTTAAACTTCTCTCTAAAAGAACAAGTCATGAAAAACTATTTTTCTGGAGACTTATTTTCTCAACTGATAGGATTTGATACTACTTTCAATAAAACATCTGATTTTACTAACTTAGTTCAGGTCTCAAAAGTATTGTCAGGTTCAGAAACATCGATAGATGTCTTCACGAATTCAATAAAGCCCGGAGATGCTGATGACAGTTTGAGTTATTTAACAGTAAATTATTTAGCCCCTGAAAGAAAAAGTCTGACACTTGCAGCATGCATGTCGGCAATAATTCCGGGCGCAGGGAAAATCTATACCGGAAGAATAGGTGATGGCGTTACGGCATTCATTTTTACGGGACTATCCGCATTTCTTGCTTACGATAATTTTACCCATAAGCATAACTTAAGAGGCTATATATTCACTGTTACAGGCAGCCTGTTTTACCTTGGGAACATATACGGTTCTGCG
>CAIWTC010000045.1 GCA_903915485.1 uncultured Ignavibacteriales bacterium
ATATAAGGCATTAGTCAAGTATTATATTATTAAATAAGTATAAAAGCTAATTCATTGTGAATTAATAAGTCAAATCAGTTTACCATTGTTCTGAATAATTGCTATTTTTGTCAATAATAAATAATGTATTAAAACATCGGGAAACCGGTTGTAAAGATTGAAAACTAATATCTAAGAAAATTCTTGGAAGATAAAATAACACTAATAAACGATTACTGTTTTAATGGGATTCCATTCTTATGCCTCTTTGATTTCGAGTTAAATTATCCGATGGTGATAAAACTAGAAGCCCTTCAAAGTGAGGGTATTCTATTTAACTTTAATGGAAAACGCAATTATGAGGTGTCGTCGGATTGCATCGTGCCATCAATTTTGAATAAGTACCCATTGGCATTTCAGGAGTATGAGGGCAAATATAATATTGTCAAAAATGCAATTTATGAGGGGGAATCTTATCTGCTTAATCTTACTTGCAGGACACCTGTGCAAATATCTGCAAGCCTTAATGAAATATTTCACTCAACTACCGCAAAGTATAAACTATTATATAAAGATAAATTTGTTGTATTCTCGCCCGAAACATTTATTGAAGTGCGGGATGATTATATCTATACATATCCAATGAAGGGGACTATTGATTCATCAATTCCGGACGCAAAAAATATAGTTATGGATGATAGTAAGGAAAAGGCGGAGCAGGTGACTGTAGTTGATTTACTTCGTAATGACCTGAGCATCGTTGCTGAAGATGTTAAAGTAACAAAATTTCGCTATGTTGATGAGATTTCAGCAGGAGCGAAAAAATTACTGCAGGTGAGCAGTGAAATATCTGGCAAGATAAAAGATGAGTACAAAAATTATTTCGGAAGTATGCTGCTTAAACTTCTTCCTGCGGGTTCGGTATCAGGTGCGCCTAAGAAGCGAACCGTGGAGTTAATAAAAGAGGTTGAGCAAATCGAACGAGGATACTATACCGGAATCGCCGGAATATATGACGGAAAGAATTTCGACAGTGCGGTCTTAATTAGATATATCGAGAAGGATGATGATAAGTATTATTTTAGAAGCGGTGGGGGAATAACTCATTTGAGTAACTCCTTAGATGAATACAACGAAATGATAGAGAAAATATATGTGCCTTCTCTTTGAATCAATCCGCTGTGAGAATGGGTTGCTTTGCAATATTGAATACCACAATAACAGGATAAATAATAGTCGCCGAGTTTTATATGGTGTTTCAAATTCACTTTTCGTTCAAGATATTATTCCACAAAGTGAAATTCCTAATGATGGAATATATAAGTGCAGGTTGACCTACGACAATACAGAATTCAAATATGAGTTTGTAAAATATTCTATGAGAACTATTCGCTCTGTAAAAATAGTAACGGATGATTCGGTTTCGTACGAGCACAAATATTCTGACAGGGGTACCCTTAGCGCTCTCGTACAAAATTCAGGTGTTGATGAAATCATTATAGTAAAAAATGGTTTAGTCACTGATACATCATTTTCGAATATTCTTTTCTTTGATGGAGAAATTTGGTTTACCCCCAACACACCTTTGCTAAAGGGGACTCAAAGACAGAAGTTACTAGACGAAAGTATAGTTACTGAGAAAACCATAACTGCTGACGATATTTCTAAGTATGTGAAAATACGTTTAATCAATGCGATGATACCTTTTGAGGCTGAGTACGATATAGGCATTGATAGAATTCTTAAATAATATATTAGAAAAATAAGTTTCATTGAATTCTCTGGACCCTTACTATATTTAATATCATATTTTTACGGATTTATATGCGATTTACATTTATATCAAAATTAGTGGTTAGAACTTTTCTATTCGTAGTAATTACGATTCCTGTTATGTTAGCACAGGACGGTAGATTCATTGGCGGATGGGAAGGGAAGTTGGCTATACCAACGGGTTCTCTCAGAATTGTACTTCATATCACTCAGCCATCACCGGATAAATTTGTATCAACAATGGATAGTCCGGACCAGGGAGCATTTGGACTTAAGGTTGACGAAACAGTCGTTACAGGAAATTCAATTTCTCTGACGATGAAAATGCTGCAGGGGAATTATTTAGGTACTATTAAACCCGATGGAAAAACGATAGATGGAACCTTAACGCAGGCAGGCAGGACCTTTGCACTGATGTTAAATAAGAATGACAAAATAAAAGAAATTAAAAGACCTCAGACTCCTAAGCCTCCATTCCCTTATACTGAAGAAGAAATATTAATCGAAACTCCAAATCCAGGTGTTAAACTTTCAGGAACTTTAACTTTACCTAAAGATGGAAGCAATTTCCCTGTCGTAGTTTTCGTGACTGGTTCGGGTCCACAAAACAGAGATGAAGAAATATTTGCGCATAGACCGTTTTTTGTAATAGCTGATTATCTCGCTAGATATGGAATAGCCTCACTGCGATATGATGATAGAGGTGTTGGCAAATCAAAAGGAAGTTTCGCCGGCTCGACCACACTTGATTTCGCTGAAGATGCTATGAGTGTTGTTAAATATTTAGCAAGCCGTAAGGAAGTGAATTCTTCAAAGATAGGAATTGTTGGCCACAGCGAAGGAGGACTTATTGCCCCTATAGTTGCAGCATCAAATTCTGACATAGGATTTATTGTATTGTTGGCGGGTCCCGGGATTGATGGTGCAAGTTTACTAATGAAGCAGAGTGCTGCTATCATGAATGCGGCACGCGCACCTAAAGAAGAGATAGCAAAAAATGCTGAATTAAATTCTCAAGTCTATAGAATCATAAATGAAATGAAAGATTCAGTGGAGGTATCAAAGAAGTTGGATAGTTTAGCTGAAGCCTATGTTTCGACGATCGATACAAGTGACAAAAGTAAACCGGAGAATAATCTTCTCCGATTAAAAATGATTATGAAGCAATCATTAAGTCCTTGGTTTAGAATGTTTCTAAAACTAAATCCTCAGGACTATCTGACTCGTGTGGCCTGTCCTGTTCTTGCACTTAACGGTACTAAAGATTTGCAAGTGCCTTATGAAGACAACCTGAAAGCGATAGAGTCTTCATTGAAGAGTGCAGGAAATCTAAATTATAAAGTTAAAGCTTTGCAAGGATTGAATCATTTATTCCAAACATCGCAAACGGGTCTCATATCGGAGTACGCTTCAATTGAAGAAACATTTTCTCCGGTTGCATTGGAAGAAATTAAATCTTTTATCTTAGGACTGAAGTAACTTAATTCATTTAAGAGGAAATTAAGAATGAAATCAATTTTGTTATATGTTTTATTGCTAACTATAGTGGTGCCCGCCCAGCAGGCGACGACTCCGGATAACACAAAATTAGTTGCAATTGTAATTCTGTCTTCGAAGGATAAATCGGCAATTGAAAAGAAGGCGGAAAAAATTAAGAACTTACCCGAACTATCAACATTCATTGCTGAATGTAAGTTAGGCGAAAAAGGTATTTATTATAGACTATGCACAGGTAATTATAATTCAAAATTGGAAGCGAATAAAGATTTAGGTAAAGTTCGACGAATCGCAAAGTCAACCGATGCATGGGTAGTTGAACTGAATACTGCTTCTAAAGATGTAACATTAATTACTAAACCTGAAGCCAAAAATGTCGTAACTCCTTCTGCAACTCAAAAAACAGAAAAACCAATTGTTGAAACTAAAATCGAAACTCATCCTTCAACAGATTTCGGAAATCAATTCCCCGAACCTGAAGAATCAACTGATACGGCATCCGCAGTGCCTGTAATTGAGGTTAACAAAGAAATAGAGGTACATTCCGATTCTGTAACTGTTCCGTTAGAAACTAAAGTAATTGAAAATGAATTGAAACCTGAGGTTACAAAAGTGGACTCAGCAGATATCGAAAAACCTTTAGTTAAAACTGAAGATACTTCTAGAGTAAAGATTGAAACCACTCCTAAGCAAGAAGTCGAACAGCCTGTGAAAATAGTTGAAGCATCAAAACCTGAAATTGAACTACCTAAAACAAAAGATTATTTTTATGATTGGTACAACCTTATAGATGGTACTGATTTTAAGCTAGGTTATAAATACATTGACCGTAAGCAATCTAATTTTGGTGTTTCAACATCATTATTCCTTAAGAGATATGGGTTTGACTTTGGTTTTACAAGGGTGCTGAATAGTTTTACTGAAATATCTATTAAGCCATCCTTTATGATATTTAATTATGTTAGAGACCGCTGGAAAGTTGCA
>CAIWTC010000046.1 GCA_903915485.1 uncultured Ignavibacteriales bacterium
AAAACGCATTCTGCCTTCTACGGAAGTGCCAATGTTCTGTCCTCCGATAGATGTTTCGATGATGTCCTGCAATTCCTTGTTGTTTAATCCATATCTTGATGCTGCTTCTTTCTTAAGTGAAATATCAAGATAGTATCCATTCTGTACTCGTTCAGCAACGACATCTGCAGCACCGGGAACTGTCTTAAGCAATTGCTCCGCCTTTATAGCATACTTCTCTAATGTATCTATATTGCTGCCAAAAATTTTCAGACCAAGTTCAGTTCTTACACCGGTTGAGAGCATATTAATGCGGTTGATAATTGGCTGAGTCCATCCATTGCGCACACCGGGTATCTGTAGTTTGGAATCAAGTTCGGCGATAATATCTTGCTTGGTTATACCTTTTCTCCACTGAGTTTTTGGTTTAAGAAGTATTATCGTTTCAATCATACTTAAAGGAGCGTTATCAGTTGCTGTTTCTGCTCTTCCTGCTTTTCCGAGAACATGTTCAACTTCGGGAACGCTTTTGATTATTTTATCCTGAGTTTTAAGAATACGGTTTATTTCTGTGATGGAAACATTTGGCAATGTTACGGGCATAAATAGAATGGAGCCTTCATCAAGCGGCGGCATGAATTCTGAACCCGTATTCATTATCATCGGTACTGTTATCAGCAGTGCTGCTACATTCAGTGCGATTGTCGTTTTGCGGAACTTCAATGCCAGACTAATAACATAATGATAAATATTGATAAAGAATTTTGTGAGCGGGTTCTCAGTTTCTGGTTTGAATTTTCCACGCATTAACAAAGTCATTAGTACAGGTATAAGTGTAATAACAACTATTGCAGAGCCAAGCATCATAAAGCTTTTTGTATATGCCAAAGGTTTGAATAGCTTTCCTTCTTGACCTGATAGCAGAAAAACCGGAAGAAACGATACTAAGATTATTAATTCTGAAAAGAAGATGGCTCTGCCGACTTGCTTAGCTGAATTTATTGAGATTGTTTTATATTCTTCAGCAGATAAAGTTTTCTTCTCTTTTTGAGCATTGGCAAGATTACGGTAAGCGTTTTCAACGAGGACAATAGATGAATCCACGACCACCCCCACTGCCAGGATAATGCCGCCCAAACTCATTATGTTAGAATTAATTTTGAAGATATACATAAAAATAAATGCAAGTAAAACTGAAACCGGAAGTTCAATTAGAATCCTTACAATACTACGGAAGTGAAGTAAGAATAATATTACAACAATTGATACCGTTATGCCTGCTTCGATAAGTGCACGGCTAAGAGTTCCAACCGCTTCTTCTATCAAAGTGCTTCTATCATAAGATACTTCGATTGATACTCCTTCCGGCAAACCCGTTTTTATCTCTTCGATTTTTGCCTTCACTCTTTTGATTACCTCCCGTGCGTTTTCTCCTGTTCGCATAATAACAATTCCGCCGACAGCTTCGCCCTCACCGTTTTTGTCTAAACTTCCGCGTCTTATGTCGCCGCCAATTTGAACAAGTGAAACATCTTTAAGATAGACAGGTGACCCATTTTCGGATGACCTTATTACGATGTTTTCAAGACTTGTTTTGTCAGAGATATATCCCTGTCCTCTTACGAAATATTCTGCATCACTGCTCTCTATTAATTTTCCGCCGACCTCATTATTGTTTCTCTGAATCGCAGAAGTGATATCGATAAATGTCAATGAATATGCCCGGAGTTTTTGCGGGTCGATATCCACTTGATATTGCTTTACAAATCCGCCGATGCTGGCCACTTCTGAAACTCCTTCAACAGCAGTAAGTTTATACTTAATAAACCAGTCCTGAAGACTTCTTAGAGTTCCCAAGTCATAACCCTTGCCTTCAACTGTGTACCAGAAGACATGTCCCAGACCTGTTCCGTCCGGCCCCAGTGTTGGCTTCACTCCGGGGGGTAGGCTTGATTGAACTGTGCTGAGTTTTTCGTTTACTCTGCTTCGTGCGAAGTATGTATCGATGTCATCATTGAAAATTACAAAGACAAAAGACATTCCAAACATTGTGGAAGCACGAACTGCTTTGACGCCTGCAATTCCTTGTAGTGCGGTAACTAGAGGAAAAGTTACTTGGTCCTCAACCACTTGCGGTGAACGCCCCATCCACTCAGTAAGTACAATTACTTGATTTTCTGACAAGTCCGGGATAGCATCAATCGGTAGTTTTGCAACACAAAACACTCCAACACCAATAGCTATTGTATATAATAATATTACAATATATTTATTGTCGGCTGACCATTGAATAATTTTTTCTATCATTTTGTTTCTTCATTCATATAATTACATTTTGAATTAATCTATTAGAGCTATGGTAAAACCATAACCGGGTGTCGGTTATTAAAGCAGAAATTATTAATGATTTGTTGCGAACTAAATCAGAGTGCAGAATTGACAGTTGGAAATAAAGTTATAAGACTATAGCCATGCAAATGCACTGAACTGCTGAAATATTATCAGTTCCGCTTTAAAAGAAATTATAAAGAGGGCTAAATCAAAAAGGAAGAAACAAGGAGAGTTATGTCGCGTGGAGGCGGAGAATGTGAGTTATAAACTGAAACTTCAGAAAATTGTTTTTCCGACTTATCAGCAATTGTAATAGAGATTGGCTCAAGAATATAATCAGAGGTCGAGTATTTTGCGGGAACATAAGAATCGAAATTCATTAAAGCAGAAACTACTGAGTACTTACAGCATGGGTCGACTCTTTTTTCAATTGCCAACTCGTCAGCCTTTGCAGGTTTTTGAGGACCGCAGCAATCTGCTTCTGTTTCCTGCTCATCTTCACTGCAATTGTCTGACTTTTCCATAACAACTGAGGAACTCATTGTGCAAGTATGCACAACGAAAGTCATTCCTGTTATTGAAAGGAAAAACAAAATAGCCAAAAACTGTAAAGATATTTTCTTAAGCATCTTTAAGGATAATGAAAAATTTCAAACGAAACAAGGGTAAAATTTAAGAAATGCCTACAATATTGTTTATTATTTTACATAATAATGAATATATTCTTAGATAAATACACGAATTAGTTAAAATTCTATCATAAATTTATTTGGTGTTGTGGTCGTGGACAAAATTTCAAAAATACATTTATTCTTCCTGACAATCTTATGCTCGTTTGTCTTTGTGTTGATATTTGTTGTTACTAAAGTGTTTGAGCCAATTGAGGTAACTGCTCTTGATTTATTATTTCAAAAGGGAGTGATTGAAGAGCGGGCTGATACTTCAATAGTTGTTGCTGCAATTGATGATAAAAGCCTGAAGTTTTTTGAAGAGCAGGGTGCAAAATGGCCATGGCCAAGAGAGTATTATGCTTTAGCAGTTGATTATCTCTCGGAAGCCGGAGCTAAATTAATTATTCCCGATATTGATTTTTCGGGGAAGTCCATTGACAGGCTTGAGGTTGAGGGCTCAGAGTCCGATTCAATATTTGCAGCATCCATTCAACACTCTACAAAGGTTCTTTTAGCCTCAATAGTTTCTCAAGATGATTCCGGTAAAGTTGGCGCATTTAATTTAGATTCAAGGTTGGTTTCTTCAAGCATCTGCGAACGGAATGAATTTGATGGGTTAAAGCTGCCGGAAAATATTTTTCTTACAGCCTCCAAAAAAATAGGTATTGCTAGTGTTTTCCCTGAGGAAGACGGAGTTATCAGGAACACCAGATTGATGATTGGAATTCAGGGCAAGTACTATCCGAATTTTGGATTAGCAGCATATTGCTTGCTTAAAAACCGAAATATGGATTCTGCAGTATCTGACCTAAGGCAAAAAAATATTAACGCAGAAAGTAAGTTGCTGGTAAATTGGTATGGTAAAGGCGGACCTGAGGGAGTTTTCAAGTATTATTCAATTCACGCAATAATTCTTTCCGCTTTCAAGGTAAAAAATGGACTGCCTCCCGACATCTCTCCCGAAATATTTAAGAATAAAGTTGTTTTCATAGGTGCCACTGCACCCGCGTTATCAGATTATAAACCTGTTCCTGTGAGCAAACTCTCCATTGTCCCGGGTGTGGAAATTCATGCAACTGTTTTAAGTAATTTGCTGAACAGCGACTTCGTAAACCAAGTGGGGATAAGACTAAGGTTACTCTTGATAGCTCTCCTTATAACTATTATCGGAGCACTATTCTTTAATCTAAAAAATCTTTTTTATTCAATATCG
>CAIWTC010000047.1 GCA_903915485.1 uncultured Ignavibacteriales bacterium
CCGGATCCTCCTTACTAAATTTTTTGAGTGAATCAGTTATCTGCTGCGCCATCGTCCAAGTGACTGAACTCATTCTTGTAAGTTTATATCGAAGGGCAACTTTTTTGATGTGTGTATCAACAGGAATGAGCAATTCTGATTTAGGGATAACTTTCCAAATACCAAAATCAATATTATCTTTTCGAACCATCCAACGCAGAAACAACTGAAATCTTTTACAGGCACTCCCCTTTGCAGGATCAGGGAACATGAATTTTAGACCTGTTGTTTCTTTCCCTTGGTACTCGAATGCCTTTTCCCTGAGTGACTTGCAAAATAATTCCACAGCTTTATAAAGGGAATTTTCATTCCCTCTATAAAGTGAATTGAAATATTTTTCCAGCGAGCCATATTGTACTAAATGATATCTTATTGAAAAGAATAATGCTTCAATATCCGAAGGAGAATAAAACCTGTAATAGATATTATTATCCAGGAAGTAACTTGATTCTTCACTATACGACTTACAGAAATTATATGGCCTCTTCCCAATCACCCCTGATATCCGTTCAAGTATTTTCATTATTTGGCTTATACTTCCGAATGCAAATATGGAGGCAATAAATGCAGTCACCTCAATATCTTTGTTATTACCAAAGCGCTTAGGATACATTATAGGGTCTGTTTTCCCTACTAAAGTGGCCCCCTTTATATAAAGGTCCTCAAGAAAATCTTTGGATAACTTCAAATCACCTACTGTTCTTTTGCATTTAACAAATACACCGGGTTAATTTTACTTTAGCAACATTAATTTTTTTGAAGTCATAAATGCATCAGAACTCATCCTGCAAAAATAAACTCCCGAAGGCTGCGTAGAAGCATCCCATTCGAGGCTATAGCTACCTGCTTTGTAAACTGAGTTAGTTAATTCTTTTACAAGCTGTCCAATCTCATTGAATATCTGTACTTTAACTTGTGACTCTCTGGGAACCGAAAAAGATATTTTAGTGCTTGGGTTAAATGGATTAGGATAATTTTGTTCTAAAGAATATTTTTCAGGAACAAACGCGTTATCGCAGATATCACTAGCGATTGAACCTATTTTCAGAACTATGTTGTTATTGGGATCAAAGACAACACTGGTCGGCAACTTATTGAAACTTAATGTAAAGACCTGATTATTTGTTGAGTTAAAAAATTTTATTGTAGTATCAGTTGCATCGCCGAATACAACCTTAAACTCAACCGGCATCTGATAATAATAAGCACCGCTTTGAATTTGCTTCATTGTTATATTCACATTCCACTTATTACCCGGGAGCGTTGTAACTGTATATAGATTTGTATATGCGGGGTGATTCGCTTGATTCAACCATTCATTGAAAAACCATGTCAAATCAGTGCCTGCAGTTTGGCTCATTACATCCTTAAAGTTAATAATTGTCGCACTTTTATATTTATAGCGAACATCATTGGCATAACTTTTAAGTCCTGCAAAAAATAATGTATCACCCATGACATATCTTAATTGATGAAGCACAGATGCACCTTTATCATAAGTTATATAAGTATCGAATAGGCTATCTACATTCGGTGTGGTCGTTGCCCAACCAGGTGTATAGATTGCCCAACCGGGATTGTGACCAATATATGCATCAGCAACACCATCGATAGTTGACTTATATGCTGCATATCCTCCGGAATTTCCTGCCCAAAGGGCTTCACAATATGTTGCAAAACCTTCGTTTAAAAATATATCTGCCCAGGTTGCGCAGGTTATCATATCACCGAACCACTGATGAGCAAACTCATGCACAACTAAGTTTTCACCCCAACAGTTAGTACATAAACTCGTCAGCGTTTGATTTTCCATTCCGCCCCAAACGAAATCTCTATTCAAAGTAGCGAATCCGTTTTTTTCGAATGGTTGACGACAAAACAACCCTGAGAAGAAATTATTCATGGCAAGTACTGCAGGCTTTATAGCAGTGATATTTTCGCCTGCATTATAATAAAACCTGAACGGGATACTATCAACGGCATTTGAAGGATTTTTCCAATAAACTATGTCTAAATTGTAATTTACCTTACCTGTCATTACCATTAAATATGTAGCTATCGGATCACGGCTAATCCAATGATAAGTAATTGTATCAACATTTTTTGTCGAATCTGCAAG
>CAIWTC010000048.1 GCA_903915485.1 uncultured Ignavibacteriales bacterium
AGTCACCGCCGGCAAATACTTTGCTGTTGCCGGTGGAATATGTTTCAGCATTAATTTCAACTTTGCCATTGACAATGTTAAGTGCCGGAATAGATTTTAGAAATTCAATGTTAGTTTTCTGACCAATGGCTTTGATAACCATATCAACTTTAATTTTAAATTCTGATTTAGGAATTGGTACAGGTCTTCTTCTTCCTTTTTCATCAGGTTCGCCAAGTTCCATGCGTAAGCATTCAATTGCTTCAACTGATTTCTTACCGATTATTTTTTCGGGGGCAGTGAGGAAATGGAAAACAATTCCGTCTTTTTTTGCAAGGTCAAATTCTGAAGCGTAAGCAGGCATTTCTTTAGGGCTTCTGCGGTAGATGATATATACTTCTTCAGCACCTAAGCGAATCGACTCTGTAGCAGCATCGATAGCGGTGTTTCCGGCGCCAATAACAGCAACGCGTTTACCGACATCAACACTGCTCCATTTTTCTTCTTTAACATTTTTAATAAAACTTAAACCGTCGAAAACTCCTTTTAAGTCTTCACCGGGGATTCCAAGGTCAGGAGATTGTCCAAGGCCGATTCCGAGGAAAACTGCATCATGATTATTAAGGAATTCTTCGGCAGAAATATCTACACCAATTTTATAGTTAAGGACAAACTTAACACCTAATTTTTGTATCATCGCAACTTCGTTCATACTGTCTTTGTAACGAACTTTATATGGAGCAAGTCCGAAAGTATTTAGACCGCCTGCGACATTGTTAGCTTCATATATTGTGACATCGTGTCCAAGAAGATAAAGTTCAGCAGCGCATGCTAGTCCTGAAGGTCCTGAACCGATTACGCCGATTTTCTTACCCGTCTCAGGTTCCCTTTGAAATAATTGAGGAGTACCGCTTGCGAAGTATGCATCAATTGCAAATCTCTGCAGTCTTCCTATCTCAATTGGTTTTTCGCCTTTTGCATTAAGCACGCAAGCGCCTTCGCAGAGTACTTCAACAGGACACGCTTTAGCGCAGCTCAAAGGAACCCAGTTGGACTGAAGAATTTTTTTTGCGGAACCTCTAAGGTTCTGAGTTGATATTTTCTTTATGAATGCCGGAATATCGATGTGAGTAGGGCATGCAATAGTACAAGGTGAATCATAACAATAAAGACAGCGGTTTGCTTCAGTTAACGCGGCGCTTGTGCTCAGCGCAGGATGAAGTTCACTGAAATTCGCTTCATATTGTTCCTGACTTAATTTAGATGCTATGTTGTTCATAAATTATCGTTCTTCTTATTTTAGAATTAACAAATACTACGGTTAATTAAGTTTTACTGCTGATTTATTTTTCGATTTCAGCATCAGCAATTGCTAATACTTCATCGAATGCAGCGACTGCGAAATCAAGTTCTTCTTTAGTTATAATCAATGGGGGAGCAATGATAAAATGGCTTACCCATGATTGAACAAAAATTCCTTTCTTTAAGAGTTCGCCGGCAATCTTATCTACTAATAAAGGTTTGCCTGCAAATTTTTCTTCTTTAGTGTTGAATCCTGCTTTTGTTGTTTGATTCTTTACTAAGTCAATTGTAGCAAAAAGTCCGATGCCGCGAACATCTCCGATTGAAGGATGCTTTGCTTTAAGTTTCTTCAACTCACCAAGCAAGTATTCACCGAGTTCACGGGAGCGTTCAATTAAATTTTTATCTCTGAATTCATTTATAGATGCAACTGCAGGAGCGAGTGTAAGGGGATGCGCTTCATATGTGTGTCCATGTGCGAAGAAATTATCGTCAAAGAATTCAGCGATTTTCATTGTGGTTGCAGTCAAACCTAAAGGCATGTATGCAGTGGTAATTCCTTTTGCGGTGCAGAGAATATCAGGTTGAAGTCCCCAATGATCGCATGCGAACCATTTACCTGTTCTGCCCCAGCCGCTCATTACTTCATCCGCAATTATAAGAACATTATTTTCATCGCAGATTTTTCTGAGTTTAGGGAAATATTCAGGCGGGGGAATGAGTATTCCGTTTGTCCCGACTACGGGTTCGAGTATGATTGCAGCAACATTGCTTTCGTTTTTAATCATGTGCTCTAAGTAGTCAGCACAAGCAGTGTTGCATCCCGGATATGTATGCTTCAAAGGACAGCGGTAACAGTTGCAGTCAGGGCCGAAGATAACGCCGCCGATTTTACCTGCAGGTTCAGCGAACCATCTGCGCGGGTCACCTGTTGCGGAAATACCTGCTGCAGTCGAGCCGTGATAAGAATTGTATCTTGAAATAATTTTG
>CAIWTC010000049.1 GCA_903915485.1 uncultured Ignavibacteriales bacterium
ATAAAAATAAACCCCGCTGCTCAAATGCGAAGCATTAAAATCCACAGAATAATTCCCCGCAGATTTCTCTTCATTAACAAGCGTAGAAACTTCATTACCCAACACATCAAAAACTTTTAAGCTAACAAACTGATGACTGCCAACTGTGTACTTTATCGTCGTAGAAGGGTTAAACGGATTCGGATAATTCTGAGAGAGAGAATAATCTTTTGCTAATGATTTATTTTCGTTTACAGCCATTACAGAATTAACACTTCTTAAAAATCCTAGGCTTGTTCCTGCATAAACATATCCGTCTGCATCAAAATAAAATGATGATACAGAATTTATTGAAGAATCGCGATTCCAGACGGCTCCATAATTTGATGAACTGTAAATACCCTTACTGCTTGTTCCACCGAAAATATTTCCTTTACTATCAGCGGCAAGTGTTCTAAGATTTATCAATAATGAATCCATTTTTACCCAATTATTTCCACCGTCAATTGAGCGGTATATATCATTGCTTGTGCCGGCATAAATGTAATCATTATCAGATACCGACATTGCAAAAAACATAGATGCTGAAGGAGAAACTGTTTCAAACCAGGAACTTCCCCAATCTGTTGAGCGCAGTGTTGAACCTAATAATATTGTCCCTTTTGATGTGAATCCAATTGCATGTACTAAGGCATTTGAAATTGACTTCCAATTGTTTCCGTTGTCAGTTGAACAAAAAACGCCTCCCACCGTGCCTACATAAATATGCCCAAGCGAATTAATTGCAAGAGTATAGGCCCAGTTATTATATAAAGTCAACCTTGTCCAATTCACGCCATTATCCAACGAACGAACTACCCCGTTAATTGAACCTGCAAATATATCACCTTTTGAATTTACAGAAAGAAACTGAATGGGTTCATCAAGTTTTCCATAACCAACCCTTAACCATTTATTACCTTTATCTTTTGAACGATATATTCCACTGGAAGTTGCCGAGAGAAAATAACCATCCCTGTCTATAACAATTGAGGAAATATACTCCATATTTAGTGTCAATCCGTTATTGCTTTGTTTCCATGAAATTCCATCATCTTCAGAACTGTAAATTCCGAATGCTTCAGTTAAAGAAAATAATTTTCCGGATGGACTAATACCAAAGTTGTATATCTTACCTGAAATCCCATCGTTAGTTTTTGTCCAGTTTTCGCCGTCATCAGTCGAGCAATATACTCCGCTGTCACTTGTTGCAGCATACAATTTTCCGTTTGAATTTGAAGAAACTGCACGCACATTCATTCCTGCGAGTTTTCCAACCCAGGTATTTCCATTATCGGTCGAGCGGAATACACCGTTGCCATTTGTTCCTGCAATAATATTTCCTTTACCATTCGAATTTAAGGCCATTAGGCTATAGTTAGTGACATTTTTTTGCACCCATGTTTTCCCCTCATCATTCGAAATATATAATTGTCCGTTACCGGTTCCTGCGAAAACAGAACCGCTTGTATCTGCTGTTAAACTTAAAACTGTACTTGATGAAAATACTTCACTCCAATTATCACCATTGTCAGTTGAACAGAATACTTTGTTATAATATGTCCCAGCAAATATATTTCCTTTCTTACTGACCATAATGACTTTAATTACTGTATCCGTCAGGCCATTATTTATCTTATTCCAGGACTCTCCATTATCTGTTGAACGGAATATTCCTCCGATGAAAGCTGCTCCACCTCCCGTTGTCATTACAGGGTCAGTTCCGGCAAAAATATCTCCCTTTGCATTAGCAGCAAGAGAAGTTATTCTCAGGTTTAGCAATCCATTATTAACCGGGACCCAATTATTACCATTGTCCGTCGAGCGGTAAATCCCACTCCCTGGTGCACCGACAAAAATATTTCCTGCAGTATTAAAAGTGATACTATTTACAGTTCCTGACATAGGGTTACCCATCTTTTGCCAAAAGTTCTGAGCATTCAGAAAACCGGAAATTATTAATACTAAATATAAAACTGACTTATACATACAACACCTCTTATACAAATTACTTAATTAGAATAAGTTTCTTACTCTCAACAAACCCGCCCGACTTCAAACAATAAAAATAAACCCCGCTAGGCAGATTGCTCGCATTAAAATCCACCGAATAACTTCCCGCAGATTTAATTTCGTTAACAAGTTCGGCAACTTCTTTACCAAGCACATCAAATACTTTCA
>CAIWTC010000050.1 GCA_903915485.1 uncultured Ignavibacteriales bacterium
ATCTCACTGTCCCCAACAAATATCAGTACAAACTTGTTATTCCCCGTGGTCATTATCAGGTTGAATATGAGGAAATTAAACAAGAAGTAAAACCTGAATTGAAGCCTGAAGGCATTTCAGAAAACATTAAGGATTCTAATTTTCAGCCACCCGTTTCTAAAGGATTTTCAAATTTAGCAGTTATAATTATTTCGACAGTATGTTTGCTGGCCGGTATAATTATTACTTTTATATTGATTAAAATTCAACCTGTCAATCCGGAAGCAAAGCCATCTACTCTTTGGAAAGAATACTTAAATCCCGGCGGTCGTCCAACATTAGTCGTCCTTGGAGATTTCACCTTCTTATATGAACGGCAGAGCGGCGGCGGTACGAATAGCAAATTTATAAGAGATATGCGTATAAATTCTGCTGAAGACTATAAGCAATTAGTAAAAAATGATCCTGAGTTTGCTGCAAGATATATTTTAAGTGAATTTACTTTTTTACGCCCTAGCGCCTCATGGGGGCTCTCTTCAATTATCCCGATTTTAGAAAAATTACCTAAAGGATATACCATTAAATTATCCTCTCAATTCACTTTAGATGATTTGAAAAGTAATAATGTAGTATTTATTGGCTCATTCAAAAGTTTGCATAATGTTCAGAAGATTTTGCAAGTATTCAAATTATCATATTTGCTTTCGCCCCCACAATTCAGCATAGCCGGCAAGGATTCAGTTAAAAAATTCTTATCGCAAAATGTAAAAGGCGGTAATTATGAAAAAGATTATGCTGTTGTTGCAAAAGGTGTTGGCCCTGAAGAAAGTAATGTAATGCTTTTATTAGGCTTTGCAGACACTGGTACGATTGAGGCATGTAAGTTCGCCGGTAATCCTGAATCATTTGCATCTCAAGTGCCGGAGTTAATGACTAGATTAAACTCAGCATTTACTCTTGTTATTGAAACTGAAGGAATTAATCAGTCAATATTTAAGACTCACATTCAATACTATTCACACGAGTAAAGATATTTACTCAATAGTAAATTAATTACCTCAAGATATTTAGCTGCTGAATTCAACAATCAGCAGCTTTTTTTATTTTAACAAAAGATTACCCGATTTTTTTCAGATGTTAGTGCATATATATTTTTTAGAAAGAGATTCCATAAACTTTCCAAAACAAAATGGTCTATTCAATATTAATTCTTATTTTCACTTTTAGTATTTATCCAATTAATAAGAGTTCAAAAATGTTTATTAGAAATCCCATTATTCTACTGATAATTTTTCTTTCAATAACTGCGTGTGGTAAGCAATTACATGCACATAAAGCTAATGTGATTAATGATGATACCTATGAGGCTTCGTTGTCAGTTCAATTGGACTCAATAAAATGTAAAGTTGATGGAGTTAATTCTAACGGTGAAGTGAGTGGACATAGTATGGTTGGGTTGGACTATTATTTTAATTGTGAGTGGAAAGAAGGAAGGCGATGGCATTATACCTGGGAGGATACTACGAACTCAGGCTTTTCGGAGCTGGGCAACTTATTCAAACAGAATGGGATGCGGTTAAGCTCGATATCTACAGCCCCGTCAATGGAAGATTTGAAAAAACTTAGTGTATATATTATTGTTGACCCGGATGATACGATGGATACTCCTAAACCTAATTATATTGACTCCGTTTCAATTGAAAATATAGTTAAGTGGGTAGGCGACGGAGGTTTCTTGATGCTGCTTGCTAACGATAGTGCTAATTGTGAATTCAAGCACCTCAATAACTTGTCAGAAAAATTTGGGATTCATTTCAATCAGGACTGCCAAAACAAGGTAAATGGTAAAAACTTTGAAATGGGAAAATTTGAAGAACTGCCTGGGCATCAGATATTTGCGGGGGTAAAGAAAATATATTTGAAGGAAATAAGTACACTTAAGTTAATCAATCAGGCCGAACAGGTGCTGAAGAGAGGGGAGTCAACAATCATGGGTTTCTCAAAGTTTGGGAAGGGATTTGTCTTTGCTGTTGGTGACCCGTGGATTTACAACGAATATATAGATAACCGAAGGTTGCCAAAAGATTTTGAAAATAATACTGCCGCAAAAAATTTAGTAAAGTGGATATTGGGTTTGTCCGGGAAGTAATTTATTTTTATTCAGGCCCTTATTTGATTTTGGGGATTTCAACTTAAATTAAATTATATGATATTTTCTCTTTGCCAAATAGAAAAGATTTTTTATTTTAGGCACAATAAAGGTTTACTTTAACGCTAAAGTATTAAATTGTAAAAACAGTTGCACTATTATTAAGAATTGTACTAAAATTATTCCGATTTAAAAAGGAAGTAGAGTTAAATATGAATAACAAATACCGTCCGGTAAAGCTTGAGGACTTGGCGAAAAGGCTCAATGTTTCTAATGTTACTGTCTCAAAAGCCCTTAGAGACCATCCGGATATTTCATTCGAAACTAAACAAAAAGTTAAAGAATTAGCAGAGCAACTTGGATATGTTCCGAACCTTATAGCGAGGAATTTATCATCAAGAAAATCTAATACTATTGGATTAGTAGTCCCTAAAGCCGCACACATATTTTTTTCTACAGTTATTGAAGCAGTCTTTGATGCTGCTTTTGTTAGGAACTATGACATAGTTCTAACTATCTCACAAGAAAAAGCTGAAAGAGAACAGCGCCACATTCAAACACTTCTCTCAATGAAAGTTGATGGACTGATTGTATCTGTGACTCAAGAAACTACTGACCTGGAAATATTCAAAAAAGTTCTAAAGTTAGGCATTCCACTGGTATTTATTGACCGTATTCCTGACTTACCGGGTGCTTCAAGTATTTCCGTTGATGATCATGGCGGTGCATATACAGCAACGGAATATGCTATCCGTAAAGGTTATAAGCGCATCGGTCATATCGGCGGCTATCAGCATGTAAATATTGGAAAAGCCAGGTATGATGGTTTTGAAGATGCAATGAGGGATAATAAAGTTCCTATTAATCCAAATTGGGTTTCTTTCGGGGGATTCAACGAAGAAGATGGATATAGCGCGTTCAAGAAAATGGCTGAGTCAGGTGATGTTCCTGATTACGTGCTTTGCGTTTCATATCCGGTTGCTTTAGGAATGTATTCAGCAGCAATGGAAAGCGGAATAAACATTCCTCAGGATATAGAGGTATCATGCTTTGGAAAAAATACATTTAATAAATTTATCCCATCTATATTTAATTTTATTGATCAGCCGGCACATGATTTGGGAACTGAGGCCGTTAAAATGATGTTAGAGCAAATAGCCTCACCAACTCAATTGCCACCAAAAACCATGCAGTTATATACTAAGCTAATGATTGAGGAAAATTTCGACAGAAAATTTGTTGCTATATAAGCGCATTCTTTTATCTGCCAATTATCATCTGATTTACTAAATAAAATATATTTCGATAAACATCGAAATATATTGACAACTGAAATTATTCTTTGTATATTTGTTTCGACAATAATCGAAATAAATATTATATGGAAATATCCAAAAGTTTAACAATTCTAAAATCAATAAGTGATGTCTCCCGGCTTCGGGTGATAAATTCACTTATGCTTAAATCGCAATATGTTGAGGAACTATCCAAGAGACTCAATCTTGCCGAATCTACTATTTCATTTCACTTAAAGAAACTTGAACAGGCAGAAATAGTATTCAAGTCAAAAGAGCAATACTATGTCGTTTACCACCTTAATGAGGAAATACTTAATCTAAAGCTAAAAGATTTTCTTACCACAGATAATTTGGACTATTATGTTGAAGAGGAAAGAATATCAAAATACAGAGATGGTGTAATAAAGGCTTTTTATAAAAATGGTAAATTGAAGGCTTTGCCCGTTCAAAGGAAAAAGAAAATTATAATCCTGCACGAGTTTATGAAGTTATTCAAAGCGGGGATGCAATATTCAGAAACTGAAATCAATGAGCTTATAACTCATCAGTATGAAGACTATTGCACTGTAAGAAGATTGCTGATAGAAGAAGGATTTATGAATAGAAAGAATGCAATTTATACAATCGATATAAAAAATATTAACCGGGATAAACTATGAGTCTAAATAAAGAATTAGTTAAAAAGTACAAAGATGTCATTACCAAAATAGGTATCTACAGCATAAAGAATCTAAAAACCGGAAAGCTATATTTAGGGTATGCCGCAAATATTGAGGCAAGAATAAACCGGCATAAGTTCGAACTAAAATATGGAAGCGAACAAGTAAATGAGCTTTTATCCGATTACAAAAAATATGGTGAAGATGCCTTTGAATATAGCACTGTAGCAGAAGTAAAGCAGGATAAAGAAAAAGGATATGACTATAAGTCAGAACTTGTAGAACTATACTTGCTATGGCTGGAAGAACTTAATCCGTATGATGAGAGAGGCTATAATGACCGTGAGGAAAAAATAAAACGGTAGTTGGCAAGCCGCTTTTGTGAAAAATATGAATTCGATAACCAGCGAAAAGACTTAATTCAGCAAATAATGCAAGTTTAATATCAGCGCTGCGAATAATTATGCATGAAATAGGAAAGTATTGTGCCATGGGGAACTATATTTAAATAAAATTGGTTATTATAATAAATGAATAAATAAATTATCATTAAATTAAAACATGTTAAAAATAAATATTATGAAATCCGAAAACTGCGTTTGTTGTTGCTGTATGATTCAAGAATCAGACCGGAAGGATTATATCTAAATTTATTTTATTCAATAAAGATTTTATTATGTAGCCCTTCCAAATGGAAGGGCTTTTTTTTTATATACAATAACTATAGGACAGAAAATGAAAATCAATAATATTCTCGAAGGAATCGGAAACACACCTCACTTAAAAGTGAACAAACTTTTTGGCAACAGAGCCGAAGTCTGGGTAAAACTTGAAAAGCAAAACCCTGGCGGCAGCATAAAGGATAGGATTGCACTAGCAATGATAGAAGATGCCGAAAAGAGTGGTATCCTTCAAAAAGATAGCATAATCGTTGAGCCTACAAGTGGAAATACCGGAATAGGTTTGGCAATGGTGGCGGCAGTAAAGGGCTATGAACTTATATTAGTTATGCCTGAATCGATGTCAATTGAACGACGCAGATTAATGACTGCATATGGTGCAAAATTAGAACTAACTCCAAGGGAAAAGGGCATGAAGGGTGCGATAGAAAAGGCTAAGGAAATTGCATCATTAAATCCTAAAGTATGGGTACCTCTGCAATTTGATAATCTTTCAAACGCAAAAGTTCATAGGGAAACAACTGCGCAGGAAATTATTGCTGACTTTCCTAATGGTATTGATTATTTGATTACAGGTGTTGGTACAGGCGGGCATATTACAGGAGTTGCTGAAATTTTGAAGGAAAAATATAAATCACTAAAAGTAATAGCAGTTGAACCTGAACTTTCTCCGGTGCTTAGTGGTGGGTCACCTGCTCCACATCCACTACAGGGAATTGGCGCCGGCTTTATTCCATCAATTTTGAAGACTGATTTACTTGATGAAATTATCAAAGTCAGTAAGGATGAGGCCTTCATTTACACTCAGCGGGCGGCAAAGGAAGAAGGACTGTTTATCGGAATTTCTTCAGGTGCATCATTAGCAGCAGTTGCCAAAAAACTGCCTGAAATTAAAGAAGGAAGTGTAGTATTGACTTTCAATTATGATACTGGCGAGCGTTATCTTTCAATTGAAGGGCTATTTGCTTAAATAGGATAAAAAATATGTCAATTAGTCAAAGCAATACGATAGCTATGCCTCATGCACGGATTCCTCTTCCATATGTAAACTTTGCGCGAAGAGTGTATCTGATTTTCATAATATCAAGCATTCTTCTTCAGAATATCTATATCCTGTCATCTTTGAGTATTTTATTGCTCTTATCTTTGATAGTGGGAAATAGATTAAACTTGATTGGTTATATTGGAAGAAAGGCGGTTAGATTTGATTTGGAGTCAGTGAAGTATGAAGATACTAAGGCAATTCATTTCAATAATTATCTCCTCATTGCAATGCTCATTATTTCTCAGGTTGCATATCTAGGAGGATATTTAAAAATCAGCCTGAGTTTTGCAATACTGGCGATAGCAGCAATCATCTTAGCTCTTTCGGGCTATTGCATTGGGTGTGTGATTTATTACAAATATAAAATATATCAATACAAAATATTTAAGTCGGTGTAACTCTGAGGATTAGTAAATTAAGCCTGCCTGTTTAGTAATATTATCATTATCAAAAGGCAGGTTTAATATTTCACTTAAACTTGTGTGTTTAGCTTGCAGAGTTTTTCATGCAATGCGGTGATGACGGACAAATTATTTTCGGGAATTACTGTATGAGTAGTCTTAACATAATTTAGGATATTTTCCGTTTCCAATAGCGCTGCAGAATAATCATTTTCACTCAATAAAGATTGCAGTCTAAGATTAAGTTCAGAATAGCGGTCTGGGTGAAAAGGAATCAGCGTTGTTCTGTTGTTGTGTGGGAAATTGCGCAGCCAAATATCTTCTGTTCCTGCTCCCCATTTGTCGACAAACTTTTTAAAGTTTGTTTTGATTAACGCATTATATTTTTCATCACCATCAGCCTTGAAACTCTTTGATCCAAAGTGATGAATGAAAACATCCTGTGCGATAACCGTTTTATAGCCTTCCATCTGTGTTCTGAGGCAGTAATCATCATCTTCAAAATTACCGGGGGCGAACCTCTCATCCAGTCCTCCAAGTTTATTAATTACTTCTTGTTTTATTAAAACACAAAGGAAAGTTACTCTCGGGAAAATATTTATTTTATTAGCCTGTGCTTTGAGAACGGCAACCGCATAATCCCTCATCTCATAAAGGTCATTATACTTAGCTTCTAAATCAAGTTGCGGGCCCATCACAGCATTTGAAATAGGGGCGACTATCCCAAATTCTTGATTAGAATTTAGCAGGTCAAACATCCGATGGATA
>CAIWTC010000051.1 GCA_903915485.1 uncultured Ignavibacteriales bacterium
GCTGCACCAAAAATATCAGTAAGAGTTCCAAACGGTTCAGTAGCAGTTGTTAATATTAGCGGTGTTTCTTTAGAATATACCGGTTCAGTTGACCTTAATAACAATTTAGATAATTTTGTTCTTTTCAATTTCTGGCAGGCAACAAGCCTGAGTATTATCGGTTCCTCAATTGACGGAACAATTCTTGCTCCTCGTGCAGATTTACAGGCAACAGGTTCTTTATTCCGCGGGCAGTTGTTTGTGAATAGTTTGAACTCTGTATCTGCTCATCAGAATCACAGTTTTGTCGGATACATTCCTTTGAATAGAACAATCGTTTTTATGCCGTTTGTATCTTCAAGTTTCTCAACTGACCCTAACGGCAGTAATGATGTTAATAATTCAACCGTTGTAGTAAATACGACCGCTCCTTACGGTACTGCAGGAAATGGTGTTTGGTCTGTTGCTTCAGTTCTTCCTGTAAATGAGATGGTATTATCTTTAACTAGACTTAATGCAACCACAATTTTAGCAGGAACTAATCTTGGCAAGATTTATACAATGGATAATAACGGTGTACTTGGGAATGTAATTAACTCAAGCATGACTCCTGTTGCATATATTCATCAGATTGCAGTCAGCGACAGTGGACATATTTTTGCCGCAACCGAAACCGGACTTTACCGTTCGAATGACGGCGGTGCAACATGGACAACCTTCCTTGAGGGCAAAGAAGTTCGCGCAATACTCTTTGGAAGTAGCGGATATATTTATGCAGGTACATGGGCTTTTGGTGTATTTCGTTCAAATGATTTCGGTTACACATGGACAGCTAAAAATGATAATTTGACAAATACTGTAATTCATGCGCTGATTGACAGAACAAAGAATGCACCCCAGTATACAGTATTCGCAGGAACATTCGGTAAGGGCGTATCGGCAACTTATGATTACGCTTCAACTTGGATGGAGATGCCTACACCTTCTGATTTCGTTACATGCATGAATAAGAGCAGTGACGGTATTCTTTATGTTGGAACATTGACAGACGGTGTTTACCGCTCTTATGATAACGGGAATACATTCAGTCACCTTACAGGATTGCCTGACGGTCCTATCTACGCAATCCGTGTTGATAGTTTGAATAACATATTTGTTTCTTCATGGTTATTTGGAATTTATGGTTCTGCAGATTTAGGACAGAGTTGGACATATATGGGACTTGGTGGATACGCTGTCTCAACAACTTTCCCCGGACCGAACAAAAAATTATTCGCTACCTCTTTAGGGAAACTTATGGTTGGTAACTATTCTCTGACCGGTGTCGAAAATGATAAAAACATTATCCCTCAAAAATTTAGTTTGGAACAGAATTATCCTAATCCATTCAACCCGACAACAATCATCCGCTACGGAATTCCTGCGGCAGAGAGAGTCACATTGAAAGTATTCAACATTCTTGGAAAAGAAATGGCTACTTTGGTTAACTCAGAGCTTAAAGTTGCCGGAGCATATCAGGTTGAGTTCAATGCATCAAGACTGCCGAGCGGTGTTTATTTCTACAGACTTGAAGCAGGGAAGAATGTTAGCTCGAAGAAGTTAATTCTTATCAAGTAATTTATTGGTTAGTTGTGTGAATTATTTATGGAGGCTGTCAGCAATGGCAGCCTTTTTTTTTGACCTAAATGCTAGTCTAGGTACCTTAAAAGCTTCAGTATTTCAGTTATTTTGTTCAATGAGTCAGTTTATAACTGGTATAGCAATTGTCACAAAGTATCGACTGTTTTTACTAATCCTATTTACCCAGTTTGTTGTTAATACGATGCAGCATAGTGAAGGCACTGCATATTTCCATATATTACGACACTATTTTTATTCTTTTTGAAATTCGGATTATTTAAATGAAAAAAACTGTTCTCTTTGTTTTGTTCTGCTTTACCTTGCTCTCTTTATATGCACAGGATTATAAGAAAGTCAAAGTATTTTTATCTGCCGATAAGTCTGAACTTCAGGTTCTTGGTAGAATGCAGTTTGACTTGGAACACTCATTCCTGGATAAAAACAATGAATTGTCGTTGTTCATGAGCGATGATGAATATGTCAAATTCTTAAAACTTTCTTATAGACATGAAGTTCTTATTAATAAGTGGAGCGAGTTCTATAAAAACAGACTGCAGATTACTGAAGAGGAAAAATCGTCGGCACTGCTCAAGAGCAAGCAACTATATGGAGTGCAAGGTTTCAGTTTTGGTTCAATGGGTGGTCATTACACTTTAGCAGAGGTTAATACTAAACTTGATTCATTGAGAATTAAATATCCGAATCTGATTTCCGCTAAACTTCAAATAGGCCTTTCAGTAGAAGGCAGACCGATTTATGCTGTTAGAATATCTAAAACACCGGATATTAACGGAACTTGTCCGCAGGTGCTTTATACGGGTCTTCATCATGCACGCGAACCAGAAGGTATGATGGCTATGATTTATTATATGTACTATCTGCTTGAAAATTATTCAACCAACACATCAGTCAAGTATCTTGTCGATAACCGTGAAATTTGGTTTGTCCCGGTTGTTAATCCCGACGGATATGAATACAACCATTCAACTAACGCATCCGGTGGGGGTATGTGGCGAAAGAATCGCAAGAACAATGCAGATACTTCGAAATCTTTCGGCGTTGATATTAACAGGAACTACGGCCCTCAAGCGTATTGGGATGCTGCCAATGATGGCTCTAGTGCAGTTCCTTCGGATGAAACTTTCAGAGGTACGGCCCCGTTCTCTGAGCCTGAAACTAAAGCATTAAAAGATTTTATTGGTACCAAAAAATTCAAAACAGCATTAAACTATCACACTTACAGCAATATGCTCATCTTCCCATACGGAGCTATTCCACACGAAACTCCGGACTCGCTAATCTTTAGGGAGTTCGCTTCTGATATGACTGCATACGACGGATATACAATCGGTACTGATTTGCAGACAGTTGGATATTCAACCAGAGGAAATAGCGATGACTATATGTATGATGGTGATACACTTGCTAATGGTAAGATTTTCTCAATGACTCCCGAAGTTGGTACTAATACAGATGGTTTTTGGGCCCCTCAAATTAGAATCATACCTATAGCACAGGAGAATCTGTTCCCGAATTTGTATTATACATGGGTTGCAGGTGAATATATTTCACTGAAAAAGGCAAGCACTTTTAAGGAGTCGTATAATCCCGGTGATACTGTTAATGTTATGATACAATTAGGGAATAAAGGACTTTCGGTCGGTAAAAATATTTCAACGCAACTTGTTTCGCTGAGTACTTCTGCGGTTGTGAATACTACTGCCGCTGTGATTGATTCCTTAGCAGGTAGAACTTTATATTCGTTTTCAAAACCATTTTCGATTTCCATATTACCAACTGCTCCTGTATATGGGAAATTAAAATTTGTTCTGAATACTTTGCTGAATCAAGTCCCGATGGCTTCTGATACTTTCTCAATTTCACTTGGCAGAAAAGTTTATTCGTTTTATGATTCAGCAAAAACTTTAGCTACCAACTGGACACTTACTTCAACCCCTGCGACCCAAAAATGGGACACGACTTCTTCAGCATTCGTCTCAGCGCCGACTTGCTTTGCAGACAGCAGGGTGGGGACTTATATCTCAAACTCAACGGTTACAATGTCTCTTAAAACCGCCATTAGTCTTGTTGGTATGACTAATCCATTTTTAGGATTCAAAACAAAATTTGATATCGAAAGTCAATATGACTGTGGAGTTGTACTTATATCTACAGATAACGGAACAACTTGGACTCCGATTGCGGGTCAGTACACTAAGGCAGCATCGGGGCTTTCCGGAAGTAAGCAAACCCCGGCAGGGATGCCTGTTTATGATGGGCTAAAAAGTGACTGGGTGACTGAAGAAATTAATCTAAGCGCGTATGCAGGTAAGTCAATTAAAATCAGATTTGAATTAAGAACTGACTCCGGGCTTGATAAAGATGGTTGGTATCTCGATGATATTAATATTTATTCCTATGCTGCAGTAACCGCAGTTTCACCTGTCAATAATGATTTGCCAAAAGAATTCTCGCTTGAGCA
>CAIWTC010000052.1 GCA_903915485.1 uncultured Ignavibacteriales bacterium
ACTGCAGGTTCAGCAGGTTCGCTGGTTCCTGTTCTCATTTGGCCTACAGGAGGTACATTAGTTAATGACACAACTGCAACTCTTTTATGGTATGTAAATACTGTAAGCGTCGCTGACTTAACATTCCAGATTGGTTATCAGTCACTTACCGGTGATACAACGACAACTTACATTTCAGATGTTGCATCTACTAACCTTACACTGGTAGGATTAACTGCAGGAAGTCTTTATTCATATAGAATCCGTACCTATAATGGAAACGCATACTCAGCATGGTCTGAAAGTGAAACTTTCTCAACCCCTGCAGGAGTTGGCCCTTTAGCACCAATGATTGGCGGGCCGAACAATTTTGTACCTGTGAACTCAGTTAAACCGGTTCTTTCATGGTATTTGCCTGTTAAAAATGCAAAGGCTCAAAGCTATGAAGTAGTTTATTCAACCAAACCTGATTTTTCAAATGCACAGACTGTTTCAAATATCAGTGCAAAGAATCAGAGCATTACAGTTGATAATTCCAATAAAGTATATTATTGGAAAGTCCGTTCAAAATCGGTTGATGGAAGTTATTCCGGTTTCTCAGCATTAGGTAAATTCATTGCCATGAATGTTACCGGTGTTGAACAAAATAATTCTTCGCTGCCTAAGCAATTTAGTTTGGAACAAAACTATCCTAACCCATTCAATCCATCTACGGTGATCAAATTTGCGTTACCTAAGGAATCCAGAGTTACATTGAGAGTATTCAATGTACTTGGTAAGGAAGTTTCATTACTGATTAACTCAGAAATGAAAAATGCCGGGAATCATGAAGTATCATTTAACGCTTCAAGATTGTCTAGCGGAGTATATTTCTACACTATCGAAGCAAATAACATCACCCTTTCAAGGAAGATGGTTATCCTTAAGTAGTATTAATAAAAATATTAACTTATATCGTCCCGGTGAAATTTCATCGGGACGATTTTTTATTATACCTAGTCAAAACACCATATAAAGTTTTCTTCCCTTCAATTTATTTCTCATACAAATCCTTGAATATTTTTTATGCTAAAATCATCAGATAATAGTATTTTAAAGCTTAAATTATTTTCAACTACAGAAATTTAAATGAGTCAATTGTTATCAAAAATCGGGATTGTACTTCTTTTAGTCATTGCCTTTGTTTTTAGTGTTGTATATATATTCTTTAATACCATACGAAAAGCAGAGCCTGACTATAATGGGACGATTGCGTGTCAAAATTTGCAGCGGAATGTCCAAATATATTTCGATTCTACTGCTATACCATATATCTATGCTGATTCAGAAGAAGATGCCGCTTACTCTTTAGGCTATCTTCACGCGCGTGAAAGACTTTTCCAAATGGATTTAGCAAGAAGGTCTGCTGAAGGTAAGTTAAGCGCAATATTTGGTGAAAAAACAGTTTCTTTTGATGAAATGTTTATCTCGCTTGGTATCCGCCGCACTGCGGAGAAAATGTATGCAGCAGCACAAGAACCTACAAAAAAAATATTAACGGCATACAGTAACGGCGTTAACGAATATATCTCCACTCATAATAAAAATTTGCCCATAGAGTTTGATGCACTGGGATATGAACCTGAAAGATGGACGCCTGTTAATTCAATGGAAGTCATCAGGATGATGTCCTGGGAGTTGAACATTGCTTGGTGGGCGGACTTTGCGTATGCTCAGATAACTCAAAAGCTAGGTGTTGAAAAAGCTAGTAAGTTATTACCGGATTATCCTGAAAATGATCCGCTTATTATTCCAAGGAACATGGCTTCATTAAGCGCTGGCGACCTAAATTTACTAAAGACTAGTCGTGAGTACAGAAAGTTTTTTTCTGAAAGCGGAACACACATTGGTTCAAACAATTGGACAGTTACAGGCACAAAGACTAAGAGTGGTAAACCCATAATTGCCAATGACCCTCACTTATCATTTATGGCTCCGGGCAAATGGTATTTCTGCTGCATTCGTGGAGGCGAATGGAATGCTGAGGGCGTGACTATTCCGGGTGTTCCTGTAGTTGTTATTGGTAAGAATAGAGACATTTCGTGGACTATGACGAACGCGATGGCAGACGAAACTGATTTTTATAAAGATAGCCTGGATGCTTCACTAAGTAATTATTATTTTGATGGTGAGTGGGTGAAACTTCAGAAATATGATGATACAATATTTGTTAAAGATTCTCAACCTGTAGTTTTTGAAACAAGTTTGACTCACCGCGGTGCTATTATTTCGGGTACTCATCCTTTCCCTAAGTTGTTTGAAAAGTCTAAAGTTGTGTCGCGGTCAATTTCCATGCACTGGACGGGGAATATTGTCAGTGATGAGCTTTCAAGTTTCTTGCAGATAAACAAAGCAAAAAATTGGCGGGATTTTAAGTCTGCTCTTTCGACTTTTGCAACTCCGTGTCAAAACTTTGTATATGCTGATGCTAAAGGTAACATCGGATATATCCTTGGCGGAAAAATACCGGTACGCAGAACTCAATCACCACAATTTATTTCTGATGGCAGATATTCAGAATCAGATTGGAAGGGGTTTGTCCCGCTTGATGAGATGCCTGAGATGTATAATCCTTCAATCGATTACATAGCTACAGCAAATAATAAAGTACAATCCTCATTTCCATATTATATTTCAAATTTATGGGAACCTTCGTCAAGAATTAAAAGAATTAAAGAAGTTCTTGAATCAAAAGAAAAAATCAACGCAGAAGATTGTGAAGTACTGCAGATGGATACTAAATCTTTATATGCCAAAGAAGTTGTCCCTTATTTATTGGAAGCGTTCGAAGGACTTAAAATAAAAGATGAAAATCTTAAACTTTCGCTTAACTTATTATCACACTGGACTTATGATTTTGATAAAGAAAAACAAGCACCTGCGATATATGCAATGTTTTTCGATTGTCTTTTACAGAACACATTACGGGATGATTTAGGCGATGAACTTTATAACGAGTATTGCTTTGTTCCTAATATTCCATATAGAGTGATGTCTCGATTATTGAAGGATAATGAAAAATCTATTTTTGATAATCTCAATACACCGCAGTATGAAACTCGTGGGGATATTCTTAGGAAAAGTTTAGTGGATGCACTTGCCAAACTCGAAAAAACTTTTGGAAAGGAAGCACTAAAATGGCAGTGGGGGAGTCTGCATAAAGTTACATTCAAGCACCCGTTGCATGGAAGCAGTTCAGTAATCGACTATGCACTCGACATAGGTCCTTTCCCGGTAGGCGGCGACGGAACAACTGTCTGCAACGGAGAATATAATTTTTATAATCTTGATGGCGATTACAATATGTTTAAGTCAGATAAATTTGAAAATATACTTGGCGCCTCGATGAGGTTTATATACGATTATTCCGACCCTGATGTTATTAAGTTTTCGGCACCGACAGGGCAATCAGGGATAAGCACAGGTGAACATTATAAAGATTTGACAGAGAACTATCTTCAAGGTAAATATTTAAGAATTAAAATAGATGAAGCCTCTGCAAAGAAAAATTCTAATAAAATTGAATTGATTCCTCGATGATTGAAATAAGTAATCTCTCACTTCAGTTCAATGGCGATTATCTTTTTAAGGATGTTTCATTAAAAATACATGCAGGCGACAAAATTTCTCTTGTAGGTTCAAATGGTGCGGGGAAAACCTCATTGTTCAGACTTATTAATAAAGAGTATCAACCTGAGAGCGGCGGAATCTATATCCAAAAGAAAGTTAAGGTAGGCTATCTCCCTCAGGAACAGATTGTTCACTCAGGGAAAACGCTGCTGGAAGAAATTGCTTCCGGTGCTATCGATATTCTGCAGATTCGTGAGCATGAAAAAGTAATTCTCGAATCACTTGAGGGTGAACTTCCTGAAGAGGATAGGGAAGAACTAATTTATCAACTTGGGACAATTCATCATCAACTCGAGTCTTTGAATTCATACTCGCTTGAGTCAAGAATTCAACGGGTTACCAGAGGACTTGGTTTCAGTAACGATGACAGCCAAAGACTGACAGACGAATTCTCGGGTGGATGGCAGATGAGAATAGCAATCGCAAAAATACTTGTAGCTGAGCCTGATATTATTCTGTTGGATGAACCGACGAATCATCTGGATATACAGTCACAGCAATGGCTGATATCATTCCTGAAAGGGTTTAGGGGTGTCTTGATTCTAATTTCTCATGATAGATATTTTGTTAATCAAGTCACCGACAAGACAATCGAAATTTTCCTGAAAAAGATTTCATTGTTTAAGGGGAATTATGACGCCTACATCAAATACAAATTATTCCGCGATGAACAACTTGAGCATCAGGCTGAACTGCAGGAAAAAAGAAGAAGAGAAACTCAGCTATTTATAGACCGTTTCAGGTACAAGGCAACAAAAGCAAAACAGGTTCAAAGCCGTATCAGGTATCTTGATAAAATGGAAATGGTAGAACTGCCTGATTTTGAAAACAGAATTGAATTCAGTTTCCTTGACCCGCCACCTTGCGGAAGTATTTCTTTTGAACTAAAAAAGATTTCACTTTCATATGCTGAGAAAAATATACTTGAAGATATAAATCTGATTGTGCAACGAGGG
>CAIWTC010000053.1 GCA_903915485.1 uncultured Ignavibacteriales bacterium
TGTAGAAAGCGATATTCAGCATTTATTACCGCCCAGTCGTTGTTCAGGTATGGAGTAAATTGACTGGAAGAGTCCTTACTCCCCTTCACCCATCCGCCCCCATGAAAGAATATCAAGAGTGGACGAAGTTGGCTTTTATCTTTAAGTGAGTAGATATCAAGCATAACGGAATCCACCCCGACTCGTTTGTACACTTCATTGGCTGCAACATCGTATTTCTTGGCATAAGTTTTCTCCCATTTGGACTGCTTATAAACCTGAGCAGTCGTATTGTTTAATAAAACGGAAAAGAACAAAACAATAAATAAAACAATAGTTTTAGAAACGCATTGTATACTATGGTCATAAACTCTAGGTGTCATAATTTTCTTTCCTTTATAGTATTAATTCATTCAGCCAAATCATAATCTAATCCGGCATTCAGTTTTAGAAATTCAGAAACTTTTTTATATATGTCTGCCATTTCTTCTTTAGTGAATTTACCGTGTAGTCCCTTAGATACTGTGTAAAGTGAATTGGGAACTCCTGCGGCATCTAACGCAGATTTAAGTCTCAATGAATGTGAATATGGAACTGTCGGGTCTTCATCGCCCTGTATTCTGATAATTGGAGGGAGTCCTTTTCTGACATAATTAATTGGAGAAACTAATGCAGCAATTTTTACAGAATCTTTTTGACTGGCTAACCACCTGACAGCATATCCCTTTTTATTTTCGCCGGCAAGCAAGTCATTAACATCAACAATTCCGTAAAAGTCAACAATGGCGGCAACCTTCATAGAATGCCCTTGAATACATGACTTATCAAGACTTGTTCCTAAAGGAATCATTCCTGTTATTAATGCAAGATGTCCTCCCGCAGAACCTCCCGTGAGTACAATCTTATTCGTATCAATCTTAAACTTTGCAGCATTCTCATATACCCATGCAAGCGCGCATCTTGTGTCCTCAACCGCAGCAGGTGCGGGCGCACGGTCTATTAACCGGTATCCAACATTTACTACAACCCATCCTGCATTCAAGTATGGAGTTAGTTGAATGCTAATCGAGTCCTTTGAACCCTTTACCCATCCACCACCGTGTGTAAAAATCAAAACAGGATTAACTGCTTTTGCGTTCTTCGGCATGTACACATCAAGTTTGCAAGTTGTTGTGTCCACTGTTTTATATATGATATCCGGGTAAACCTCGTACTTATCGGCATACCGTTTTGGCCAAAATGATTTTTTATATAGCTGGGCATTAACATTTAGGCTCATCGCAAATGCGAAAACAATCAAGAGTAATAAATAAGCACCCTTTAACGGGATTGTTTGTTTCTTAAATTTTATTAAACTCATTCTTATATCCTTTTAATTATATAATTATCTATCTACTCTTCCGGAACCGCTTCCTTTTGCGAGCTTTTCAACTTCATCAATGCTAACAATATTGAAATCGCCGGGAATTGTTTGTTTTAGGCATGATGCTGCTACTGCATACTCAAGTGCATCTTTCGTATTGTCCTTCTTCAACAAACCATATATCAACCCCGATGCGAATGAGTCCCCGCCACCGACTCTATCGACGATCTGTATATCGTACCTCTTTGACCTGTAAGGAGTCAAACAATCCTTTTCATCATGAAGCATTGCGCTCCATCCGTTACGCGATGCTGAGAAACTTTCACGAAGTGTTATAGCGACAGTCTTAAATCCGAATTTCTTCTTCAATTCAACTATCATATTCCGGTAACCTGATTCATCGAGTTCGCCCTTATCTACATTGGTTGTTCCGGCGTTAAAGCCTAAACTCTTTTCAGCATCTTCTTCATTTGCTATACAAACATCAACAAACTCCATCAATGGAATCATTGCCGCCTGCGCTTCTTTTGTACTCCAAAGTTTTGCGCGATAGTTTAAGTCAGCACTAATAGTAACACCATTCTTCTTAGCTGCCTTGCAAGCTTCTTTAACTGTATTCAACGCAGTGGCACCAAGCGCAGGTGTTATCCCCGTCCAATGAAACCATTTACAATCATGAAATACTTCTTCCCAATCCAATTCATTTGAAGCCAAAGTAGTTACTGCCGCATTTGCTCTATCGTAAATAACTTTAGACGCCCTCTGACTGGCACCTGACTCTAAAAAATATACACCAACTCTTTCCCCGCCCCTTACAATATAATCAGAATGAACCCCGAACTTCCTTAATGAGTTAACTGCTGCCTGACCAATTTCATGTTTAGGAAGTTTTGATACAAAGTATGCATCAAACCCAAACTGTGCAAGAGCGGCGGCAACATTTGCCTCGCCCCCTCCATAATTAATATCAAATGTATTTGTCTGCAAAAATCTTGTAAATCCAGGAGTGGACAATCTGAGCATTATTTCGCCCATTGTTACAACTTTCATACTTAAACCTTTCTCTTTTTCTTGTGTGATGTTATACATGTCAAAATTGCAAAGCAATTTTCACCTTTTCAATAATTATATATCAAAATTAACTATTCTTACTTTACTTTCAAAAACTATTTAGGGTTAAAATAGCTATCATACTTGCTCAATTTTACGACCATCAATGATAACCGTAAAAACGGTTTCATCATTCTCTACTGACTCGAAAACCAGTTTTCCCCCATGAGAATCAACAACAGACTTCACAACTGACAGTCCTAGACCTGCACCCTGCACATTACTGTCCCGGGTACTTTCAGCGCGGTAGAAGGGTTCAAATATTTTACTTCCCAAATCTTTAGGTATGCCTTCCCCTTTATTGCTAACGGATATTTTAACTTTCGCCGTGCTCTCATCAAATACAGCACTGATAAGAACCGCGCTATTTTCATAGCCATACTTAATTGCATTGTCTATTAAATTATAAAGTGCTTGCCGCATCTGTGGTTCATCAATAAATATTACGGAATCTTTTTCACAAAAGCAGTTAATAGTGATATTTTTTTCTCTACCCAAAATTGATATCGAATCTGCCACCTTCTCAATAAATTTCTTGACCGCGGTATCACGCATTGTAAATTGAATTAGCGACCTGTCCAACCTTGAAATATAGAACAAGTTATCTACTATTCTTATTAACCTAAGAGTTTCCTCATAATTGCTTTCAAGTATCTCGCGATATTCTTCCGGAGTTTTAGGGGATTTCAATGCTACCTCAATTTCACCGCGCAAAATCGTGAGAGGCGTCTTAAGTTCGTGGGAAGCTGCAATTGAAAACTGGTTTAGATAATTAAATGAATCCCTAATTCTTTCAATCATTCCGTTCAATCGTTTTACCAACCGTCCGTATTCATCGGTGTAATCCTCTCCCTGGATTTTCTCATTCAAGTTTTGAACTGTAATCTCATCGGTCTTCTTAATTATTGAATCTAAGCGTGAAAGCGCCTTGGTAGAAATTAAGAATCCGCCAATAATTGCTATGATAAAAAATATTGGGAATAGGAGCAAGTAAATATCACTTAAACTTTTTAATGTTTCAGTTATAAATATCAGCGGGAAGGCAA
>CAIWTC010000054.1 GCA_903915485.1 uncultured Ignavibacteriales bacterium
ACAATAACATTGACAAAGAAACCAAGCAACAAACGGAATATTTTTTCTGCAAACAACCAGGAAGTGTTCTTGAAGTACTTCCTGAATGAGGTAGAAGAAAAATTTATTTTAGTTGACTGTTCGGGTTCCAAATATTATCTCCGAAAAAATTATCAACCGCAGGAACGCAGAGAACTCAAAGAAATAGAAGCTTCCTTTGCGCTCTTTGCGAACTTAGCGGTTAAACCTTTTGCTCTTCGGCTTTCTTTTTGCGAAATTCAAAAAATAAACTTAAAGCAAGTCCTATTAATACAAATGAGCTAAGACCAAGCGAAAGATTCTTTGCCAGGTAGAAACTTGTAGGAGCATATTTCATCTCGACTTTATGCTGTCCTTTAGGAACTACAAGTCCCATGAACGCATGATTTGTTCTATAGAGTTTTACTTCCTTATCGTCAACGAACGCTTTCCATCCTTTGGGTTGGTAAGAGGTTGCATAGACCATGAAGTTATCGCCTGATGCATTAACTTTAAGTTCAGTTAGTTCATCGGTGTATTTTACTAAATCGATTTTAGCAGTTGAGTCAGGACCCGTAATAGCGGGCGCCGTATCTTCTGTGAATGCCTTGTGTGCAGGGTCGAATCTCATATTTGCTAAGTCGCCAAGAACTTCAATGCCGGGTTTTTGCTGAACTGTATCGACAAAATAATAGCGCTTCAAGTTGTTGTTTAACTCAAAAACATAACTTCCGCTGCTTCCGCCTATTGGTCTAAATCGTGGGTCGTTATATGGCTGATCTAAAATCAGATATTTGACATTGGACATCTTCCACATTGATTCGTTACCAATACCGACTGTATCCATCATATCCTGAAATGCGCGTGGCTTAACTGCTGAATATCCGTAGAAATCTTCCAGAAGAAAATATGCATGGTAATTTGAGTTCTGTTGAAGTGAACCCATACCCTGGCGCTTTAAGTTTAAAATTCTGAATGGCTCTACATCTTTTTGCGCTTTTATTATCTTTACATAATCAGGCTCGCTGAACTGTTCTTTTTTATCAGGAGCATCGATGTATTTTGCAGCGCGTGAATCTATACGCCATAAATCTGTCAGGCCCAAGAGGATGATTATGATAATTGCCGGTGCTGCGGATAGTTTTCTTAATCTGTATGCATAGGCTACACCAAAGGCTGTTGCCGATAAGAACATAGCAACTAGTAAATCATTGATGAATAAACTCTTCATATACTCTTGCAGATAGGTAAAGTATTTAATTCCCTGCTCATCATCTTTCGATGCTAAAGCTCTCTTATAGAATGCATCACCAAGAGCAGATTGAGTGACTACGGAAAGAATTAGAATTACTCCAAAGCCAATTGCAATATTCCGGATAAGATTATTGCTCTGTCCAAGCTTGGTTGAAGGTTTAATTAATTCCATCAGTCCCAGTCCTGCTAATATCGGTGTTCCGAACTGAACAAGCACTAGTATCATGGATGGTACTCGGAACTTATCAAAGTAGGGTAGGTGGTAAAAGAAAACATTGAAGAGAGACGAAAAGTTTTTACCGAATGAAAGCAATAATGAAAAGACCACCAACAGTGTTAAAAACTGAACAAGCGGTTCCTTGAAACGGGTTACTGCGCCATATATCGCCAGGAAGAAAACTATAACTCCCATATACATTGCAACATCAACAAATGGCATTTGTCCGAAATAAGTATTCACTTCTTCTTCCTGTCCGCTTCTTGGGTCGTTGAAAGTTGAGTTACCGAAACCATAGAAAGAAGGCACGACAAAAGTTGCAACTTCTTCCGGTGAGAATGACCAATCGGTGTGATACTTATAATAATCATTTGCACTTTGAGCGTTTTCGCCTTGAGATAATTCTTTTATCCCCTTTGTTCCACGGGTGGAATAAGGAGTGTACTCGTATATCTGGGAGAAGTTATCTGATTGAATGGCTAATGCAACTACGACTGAGAAAGCAAGTATCCCCGCTGATTTAGCAAGGTTTAATGTAAGTGCGTTTTGTTTTGTTACCAAGCTATATATAAAGTAATATATATAATAGATAGCAGTTGCAAGTATAAGATAGAAAATTATCTGAACATGAAATCCCTGCACTAATAATTGCAGTGCAATCATCAGAATGAAAATATCTGTAAGTTTAATTTTTTGCTGCATGCGCAAAAGCATCAAAAATATGAGCGGAAACATGCACAAGGAAGTCAGTTTTGTTACATGACCGATGTATAGGAATACTATTATGCCCGTGCTGAAGGAAGTGCTGACCGCCGTGAACAAACTGACTAAAGTGTTTTTAGTTAGATGTTTCATCAGGAAGAATGAAGTGATTGCAAGAATAATTAGATAGAAACTCCATCTGGCATATTCAACTGCAAAGACGCTTGTGAATACTTCACGCACCGAAGTGAAAAGAACATAAATTAAATTAAACCATGTATATCCGACGGCAATTGAATATGCAGGCATTCCGCAAAAGATGTGCGGATTCCAAAGAGTAAACCCTACTCTTGCTTTTGCTAGGTATGGTTGCATGCTTTCAGAAGCGGCGATATCGGAGGATGAAAAAGTTTTTCCGCCGAAGTAAAGCGGGTTCAAGAAGATCAAAAAGAGCACAAGTATGAAAAGTATTGTTCCTAATACTTGATATTTCTGAGGAATTACCTCATCAAGATTGAAGCCAGTACTTTGTTTTTTACTGACATGTGTTTTTGCGTCTTTGATTATCTTTGCCATAGTTTCTCCAATAGCTTAAACTTTTGAATTTGTTTTTTGAGCAATAAAATTGATTCCGGAACCTACTTTGTTATTTGAACGGAAGTCCAATTGCATCATTATATAAGTAAATATAAAGGTGATGAGATAATAAACCGGGAGAGCTAAAATGAATAGCTTTGAAATGTTTAATAAAAGCATGGGGTATTTGATTCCCAACCGCCAGGCCTTATCGCCCCAAAAACCGTAAGTATATTTGTGCTGGTATTTTTTGAGACCTGCTGCTGAGAGTTTCTCATCTAAGTCCTCTGCGGAATATCCGTCTCTTGCATGTTCTCCGATGAAACTTTCTTCATGGTCATCATGAACATCTGAGCCCCCGTAAATTGAGGGGCTGTTAATTACAACATAACCGCCGTCATTCAGTGCATTACTGAAATTATGAAATACGGTTTGGTCTTCAAGGATGTGTTCCATTACATCAATACAGATAATTAAGTCAAATTTCTTTTCAGAAGTGAACTTAGTTAAATCCGCTATCTCGAATTTTACGGTATTGATTTTTTGTGAGGAAAAGAATTGAGCGCAGTCTTTTATCCAGTCTTCTTTTACATCAACAGCGAGGATTTCACAAGGATTCATCTTCTGGGACATGAAGTAGGAATATTGACCATATCCTGTGCCTGCATCGAGGATGGATATTGATTTGGTTCCAAATTGTTTTCGGAGGAGTTTTAACTCTCTGCGGACATACCATGACCTGAGAAACATCAAGTCAAGAGTTTTATAAAAGGTGATCCGGAGAATCGGAATCGAACGAATCACACTCGCAAAGACATTTTTTACGGGGTCATAATGCATAGTAATCTAATACTTATCTACAATAAATAATGGAGAGAAAAAGATTTCAATAATTTTAAAGAAAAAGAAAGCCCCTCTTAGAGGGACTTATCTTTTATTGAATATTCTTTGGTCGATTGAAAATTGTGTACCATCATCTCGCCAAGCATTCCTGTAGAGAAGAATTGAACACCGACAATGATTAACAGCATACCTAAGAAAAGCATAGGTCTATTGCTTAATTGATGTCCGATAAACCATTCATAAGTCAAGTATCCATT
Source organism: uncultured Ignavibacteriales bacterium (assembly GCA_903915485.1). GTDB lineage: Bacteria > Bacteroidota > Ignavibacteria > Ignavibacteriales > Ignavibacteriaceae > CAIYTF01. Next base: position 3,847 of record CAIWTC010000054.1, read on the forward strand.
AACTGCAAATCCTGCTAAGAAAGCAAGTGCGCCTAGGAATCCGAATAAATGCATCGGGCGTTTTACAAAGCGGGTTACAAATACAACTGTAACTAAATCAATGAATCCTTTGAAGAATCTTGAAATTCCAAATTTGGTTTTTCCGTATCTGCGGGGATGATGTTTGACGGTTACTTCACCGACTGAGAATCCCTGCCAGCTAGCCAGTACAGGAACATACCTATGTAATTCTCCATAAATGTTCAGGCTTTTAACTACGGAGCGCTTATATGCTTTAAGTCCGCAGTTGAAGTCGTGAATTTTGATTCCGCTCATAATTCTAGTGACCATGTTGAAGAAACGGGAAGAAATCTTCTTAATCAAGGGGTCAAAACGGACACGCTTCCAACCGGAAACCATGTCGTAACCTTCGTCCATTTTTCTGACGAGGTTTGGAATTTCATTTGGGTCGTCCTGAAGGTCTGCATCCATGGTGATGATGATATCGCCGCCTGCATTTTCAAATCCAACTTGTAATGCTGCGGACTTGCCGAAGTTCTTTTGGAAACTGATATACTTAAAGCGTTTGTCTTCGT
>CAIWTC010000055.1 GCA_903915485.1 uncultured Ignavibacteriales bacterium
AACCAAGGTGAGAATTTCAAACAATTCATCCATTGTTCCAAATCCACCCGGGAATACTATAAGTGCTTTTGAAAGGTATGCAAACCAGAATTTTCTCATGAAGAAATAATGAAACTCAAACTTAAGTTCAGGGGTAACATATTTGTTCACAAACTGTTCAAAAGGAATGCTGATGTTCAAACCGATAGAAGGACCGCCTGCTTTATTAGCTCCCTTGTTTGCAGCTTCCATAATTCCCGGGCCTCCGCCTGTGCAGATTGTGAATCTGTGAGCATCTAATTTCAGTCCCATTGACCATTTTGTCAGCATCTCAGAAAGTTTTACTGTATCTTCATAATATTTTGACATCTCCACAGATATTTGTGCTTTTCTGAGCTTTTCTGCAAAATTAGGTGTTGTTTTTGGGTTGGAAGATTTTATCTTTGCATATTCAGTTGTAGCTTGTTTTTTTGACATTAAACGAGCTGAACCAAAAAATACAATCGTATCCAAAATATTGTTTTTCTTAAACCTTAAGTTAGGCTCCATATACTCGGATAACATCCTTAAAATCCGTGCATCTGTAGAATTCATGAATTCAGGATTCTCATATGCCTTATATGTGTTTACTATTTTTTTCATTGTGCGTCCAAAATTTATTATTGACTATTTAAAAAATTCATAAAAATGCGAACTTCCAATATAAGCTATATTATTAAAAAAACACTGATATTTCTTTTTTTCTTTGCTATAAATTTATCGGCCCAAAACAGCATAAAATCAAGCATATCTTCAATTCTCTCAAGCGTTCACCCGGGAGTGCACTCCTCTGTGTTGGTTCTTGACCCTTTAAGCAATGATACAATCTATGCTAAAAACATCTCGCGGTTGATGATGCCCGCTTCAGTCACAAAGCTTTTCACCACCATAACGGCCCTGTCGCTGATGGGACCCGAATATAAGCTAAACACTGTAATTTATGCCGAAAACCAAGTTTCGCAGGGCATACTTCACGGCAATATCTATCTTAAAGGTTATGGTAATTCACTTTTTACCGGTGAAGATTTGGCTGACATGGTAAATGAACTTAAACAAAAAGGTATCACCAAAATCGCAGGAGATGTTGTTGCAGATGACTCATACTTTGATGATGAATATAGAAGAAGCGACTGGATTGAAGATGAACAGGGCGATGCAGGCATGCCGCCCGTTTCAGCAATAGTTATAGATAGGAACATGTCTTCAACTACCGTAAAGGGCCGCCGCGGGACTTATAGAACCCGTTCTGCCAAGGTTGCTAATCCTCCATTGAGTGCGGCAAACAAATTCTGCAATGAGCTTAAAAAGAGCGGCATTACCGTTACCGGAAAAGCAGTAAGCGGAACAACTCCTAAAACTGCAGTTGAACTTACCAAAAAGGGGGTTGCACTTAAGGAATTGATAAAGACTATTAATAAAAGAAGTGATAACTTTTTAGCTGAATGTCTTTATAAAACTTTGGGAGCGTTTCATAGTAAAATTGAAGGTAGTTCCTTTTATTCCTCGCAGGCGGAAAAATCATTCCTTTCCAAAAACGATATTATCACCGACGGGGGCGAAATCGTCGACGGTTCCGGACTTTCCCACAGTAACCAGATATCTGCCAGAGGGCTTGTTAACCTGCTCGAATGGGCATACAGCAACCTTCCATGCTTTGATGACCTTGCAAAATCCCTAAGTGTTGCCGGAGAAGATGGTACTCTACGAAATAGAATGTTGGACTCCGATGCATCAGCACATTTTTTTGGGAAAACAGGAACTCTTAACGGTGTTTCGACTTTAGCTGGTTATCTGAAATGTAAAAGCGGTGATGAATTGATTATAGTAATAATGTTCGAGTTCGGCGGAGCGAGCCCCAAACACTATAGAAGATTGCAGGATTTAATAATAGAAGCCGCATCCGGGTATAAATACAACCCGGAGCGGTAAATAGAATTTATTGTTCTTCGGCCGGCTGTTCTTGCTGCTGCTGAGCTTTTTGCTTGGTAACTCCTTTTCCGGGAAGGAAAAATAAATTAAGCAAAAGTGCCATTACAACCAAAGCTGCGCCTAACCACCATGTGGCTCTGCTCAAAAAGTCTGCAGTTCTGCGTGAACCAAACATCGCGCCGACTTGCTGTGCGCTTCCGAAAGTTCCTGCTAAACCGTTTCCTTTGCTTGCCTGCAATAAGACAACCATGACCAATAATGCTGCCGTGATAAACGATAGCACAAGTAAAAGTGAATACATTATTTATAACTCCAAAAATTTGTCGTAGCGGGAGAGGGACTCGAACCCCCGACACATGGATTATGATTCCATTGCTCTAACCGGCTGAGCTACCCCGCCAAAAATTTGAGACCCTAAAATTAGTCAATTTATTTTAAAAATAAAAGGGGAAAATTCGCTTTTTGAATAAAGAATAGGTCAGAACCTCTGTTCTTCTGAATTTTGAAACCGATAAGAGCTCAGGTTTACCGGTTTTGGCCTTCCGGCGCAGCAATTATAAAATTAATAAGATATTTTATTCTTGTGTACTTAGCGGGAGCGTAAAAGAAAAAGTGCTTCCGCTTCCTTCTTTACTTACGACACCAATGTTTCCATTATTTTTTTCTACAAATTCCTTGCATAACAATAAGCCTAAGCCCGTGCTAAGTTCACCCTCTGTTCCTTTGGAGCGGACACCTTGTTCAATCTTAAATAGTTTACAAAAATCTTCGGTTGGTATTCCCACTCCTGTATCCGTTATCGAAACCTCTATCATATTGTTTGCTGTTTTCTGGGCAAAAGCAATAACAAACCCGTCCCTATTAGTAAATTTAACTGCATTGCTCAATAAGTTGTCGAGCACAGAAGCAATCATGCGTTGGTCAACAAAAACAAACCATTGATCATCAACTTTGTTTATAATCTTAATATTTTTTCGTAGAGCAGGCAACTTCGATATTTCAATGCAGTTTGCAACCAGTGAGCATAAATTTATTCGTTTAGGGGACGCTTCCCTTGATTTTCCTGCCACCATCGACCACTCCAACAGATTATCAAGTAAGGCATAGATATTGGAAAGAGATTCAAAAAGCATTTTGTTATGTTTTTTTAAGTCTGCCGCTGAAAAGTAATAGTCATCAGAGGCCATCATTTCAGCCAGGCCTAATAACCCGTTAAACGGACTTCGAAGATCATGAGCAATAACTGAAATCAATTTATCTTTTTCCGCGTTGAGTTTTATTAACTCTTCATTTTGTTTTCGAAGTTGTTCATGAATTTGCGCTTGTTCAACAAAGTCCCCCAATACTTCAACCCCCGGATTTCGATGCACTTTCACCATATCAATTGAACTACTTTCCAGGTGTTTTATGCGCATCTGTGCCTGCGAATGGGGCTCTGAGTTATCTAATTCTTCCCGGTTTCTCATCCTTTGTCCCCTTGTTTTTAAATAAAACAAAATTTAATGCGGTTGCGAACAGCATTATTACATTTTCTCGTGCATACATAACAATCAACATCCTTTATAAATCTTAAATTTTGTGAATTACCCAATAAGGAAAGAGTTTTCTTATGGGTAAAAAAACTTAC
>CAIWTC010000056.1 GCA_903915485.1 uncultured Ignavibacteriales bacterium
ACGCTACATTCCTATTGCCATTTCTAAATACCAGCATTCCTAACGGATTATTGTCGAATGTGCAGTAACGAACCACATTCTCACAGCACTTTAAAGAGATGTTTTCTCCATCTCCAAGCCCTGTATTATTGAAATAGCAGTATTCCACTATATTTCGTGCGGTATTAGTCGATTCCGCACCAAGACCAATTCTCACAGGCTCATTTCCATTATCACCACCGGCACCGGGATAGTTTTGGAATGAACAATATCTAATTTTGTGATATCCGGGAACTGTGGCAGAAGTGTTAATCTGAATAGTGCATCCAATAACTGCCGCTACAGGTTTATTTTCAAAATTACAATAACTAACTTCATTAAACTGTGAACCGGCTGCTATTGAAATATATTTCTTTGCCAAATAACCATTAAAGTTTAATTGAGTAAGTATGTTATGACTTCCCTCAACAATAACTATATAACCCGATCCTATATCACCATCCTTATATTGAAAGCCTTTGAACACAATATTGTCGCCGGTAATACCACAAAGAGAACCACCGGTAAATATTACTCCGCCAGAAGTTTCCGCTCTAACAGTCAGACCGCTCTTTGACAAACCAAGATTGATGTCAGAATATGTTCCATTTTTCCAAACAATTGTATCACCCGTTGAGGCTGAGGACTGAGCTGTATTAAACGCACTTTCACTATTTACAGTGAACACTGCTGAATATGCAGTTTGCATTGCAGTTAATAAAATTACTGTAACTAATACCCGGGCATTATTTTTCGAAAACCAATTTTTCATTTAGTATGTTTCTTATTAATTATGTTACTGAATAGAATTTATAGAATTAATTAGTGTGTAGATTATTTTCATAAAAAGAGTCATCATTCTTCTTACTCCACTCAATCAAGTAATTACGATGCTGTTTAAGAATTTTTTCAAACTTTTTATTCCCGGCGAGATTTGTCATTTCTTCAGGATCATTCTCGATATCAATCAATGATTCGTTTTTTATCCCCATGTCATAAAGACAATATTTATATTTTTTGCTTCTCACCATTCGTCCGCTTGGCTCAGGTTTCTGACCATCAATCGGGTCACCTTGAATCATTTTATTTTCAACAACTATAAACTCCCGCTTGCTTCTTGCTTTGCTTGATTTCAAACTTATACCGGGATATGTAACAGGCAAACTAATTTGAGCATAGTCGCAAAGAGTAGGCAGAATATCAACTCCGGTATTAACTAAAGTCGGGATGATTTCCTGTTTACTTTTCCCGGGGACTTTAATCATAAGCGGAACACGGGTTGATTCATCGAATAAAACAGTTTTCTGGCTCCATCCATGCGCACCCTGCATATCACCATGGTCACTCATAAAAACAATTACGGTGTTTTCGTATTGTCCTGAATCTTTAAGTGACTTGATAACTTTTCCAATATTCGCATCAACTTTTTCAATCATGCGGTAATAAGCCCAACGATATTCGCGCCATTTTTTCTCATCAAAATTTCCGACGGGGAATAATTTATTTTTCTGAGCAGATATTTTCATTAATGGAATAATGTCAGGTTCATCCAGCATAGGGTTAAGGTTTTTTACGGCAGGAGGCAGTTGTTCTAATGCAGGTGGAACGCCAACTTCACCATCCGGAAGTTTTTCGCCTCTTGCCCACTCTGCAATATTATGAGGATTAATAAATGAGTTCACAAGAAAAAATGGTTTGTCTCTTTTTACTTTCAGGAACTCTTCTGTTCCGGCAGGAATTTCGTCATCACACCCAACATTTTTTATGCTGCGCATGAAATCAAACCCATGAACTGAACTATCTTTTTGCGGAAAGGCCATGTGCCATTTGCCGACATATCCTGTATCGTAACCGGAATCTTTTAATATCGCACCCATGTTTTTCATTTTACCGCTGAGTGAGTTATTTATATCTGCATTTGTCTGCACTTTGGTTTGATGAGGGTAGTGTCCGGTAAAAAGCGAGGAGCGGCATGGAACACACAGGGGGTTTGGCGAATATGCATTACTAAAAATAACGGCGGAAGAAGCAATACTGTCAAGCGTAGGAGTGTTCAAATATTTATTTCCGATTTTCCAACTCATCGCATCCGCTGCTAATTCATCGGAAATAATTAATAAGATATTTGGTCTTTTCCCTTCAGTAAAAGCACCTGAAATCACTTTGCCTAGCGTATCACCGCCAACCATTAATGTACCCGCAGTTAGTCCTGCTAACTTTACAAAATTTCTTCTATCCATTTTTATTATATATTATTTTAAGTGGAGATATTTGTTGCGATAAAACTAACAACCTAATTGTTTAGTAAGAAATCGCCGGACAGTTAAATTGAACTGAATCACTCATCTTCATTATTGTTATCAGAAACTTTTGATTTCCCCTTTTTCTTATCCTTCGGTTCACTTTTTTTCTTTTCTTTCATTTCACCCTTTTTCTCTTTCTCAATTTTCCTGAGGTTCCTAATAGTTCTATTATTAGGAATATGAGTAATCCCTCTATGTGCCATGTCTTCAACCAACTTCTTTTTAAGGTCTGCCTTAATTTTTGCGTATGCCGGATCTTTTGCATAATTGATTGTCTCACCGGGGTTTACTTCCAAATCGGTAAGGGTTTCAGGATATCCCGGAAGTTCGAATAAGGTATATTTATAGCGGCCGTCATGAATTTGATTTGCGTTATAATTTTCAGTAACAATAAACTTCCTGTCAGGCTTAATTGCTTTATCTAGGAGATATGGCTTCAAGGAAATTCCCGGCAATCCTTTTGGAATTTCTAGTCCTGCTAAGTCACATATTGTGGGGAGGAAATCCAACCCGTTGCAGACAAGTGTTGACTTATCCGCGTAATTTGATTTAATTCCTTTACCGGCAATGATGAAAGGAATTCTTTGACATTCTTCAAACATTACATTTTTTAAAATTAATTTATGCGCGCCGTGCATATCGCCGTGGTCAGAAGTAAATACAATAATAGTATTTTCTTCTAATCCCGAATTCTTCAGTGCAGTTAAAACACGGCCAATCAAAGCATCGACACTTTCAGTCAATCTATGATACATCCAATAATATAAATCCCACTGTTCTTCATTCCAATCTCTACCGGGTAATGCCATAGCAACCATTTCAGGTTCTTCGCCATTAATCGGATTTCTATTCTTCGGCTGTGGTGGAATTTGTCTGCGGTATTCTTCAGGACTGAGTGATTTTTGAACCGCAAGCAATCTGTCTGTTTCTACTTCCTGAGCAGGGTCAAGACCTTTTTTAAAACGCTTATCCATTCCGGCTTTATAACAGATATCATGCGGGTTTATGAATGATAAGAAAAGGAAAAATGGTTTTCCCTTTTTATTTTTACCAAGTTCGGGTAGAACTTTTTCTGCATAAATAGCGGGGCCTTCATAAGGGTCTTTATTATTAAGGTTAAATCCGTATTCAGAAACATCTTTAGTTCCATAAAGATGTGTTTTCCCTGAATAAAGAGTTTTATATCCCGCTTGACGAAAAATATTTCCCAACGCTCCTGTTTTTAATATTTCATTTACTTTATCGTCATTGACCACTGATGTGTTTTCTTTAACACCAACATCAGAAGCATGATGACCTGTTAGCAAGGAAAATCTTGAAGGCATACAAACAGGATTAGCAGTGTAGGCTTTTTCAAACCTGTATCCCATTGAAGCAATCTTATCCATGTTAGGAGTGCTTAACCACTTGTTGCCCATGCAACTCATCATATCGTATGACTGCTGATCAGTCATGATGTATAAAATATTAGGTTTTCCTTCCGGTGACTGGAGGCTCGTAAACAAATTTCTTCCGAAAGTTTTATTGCCAATTGCAACGGTTCCCGCTGTCAATCCGGCTATTTTCATAAACTGTCTTCTATCCATAACTACCTTTGCTGATTACTCTTCCACTCTACTGCTAATTCATTTAACTTGGTATCAGCATGGTTAAAAAATATTTTATACGACTCGCAAAAATGATTTGAGCCTTTGTCTTTAGGATCTCTGATTCTATCCTTTGTACAGCCACCCCAGCATTTTTTTAACCACTCGCAAGTAATACATTCAACCGGCAAATCTGCTTTCAAATTTCCAAATTCATTTTGCCTGTCAGAATTTAGCATCTCCTGCATACTGCCAGTCATGACATTCCCTAATTTCCAATCACCATCTACAAAGAAATCACAAGAATAAACATTCCCGTTATGTTCAACAACCAAATATCCGCCGCAAATTTTTGAGAGCGTACATTCAGGTGCTTCGAGTCCGACATAATTATAAAACACTGAGTCGAAATAACGAACTGATGTTGTTGCAATACCATCTTTAATATCTGCATGCCACAAGTCAAAAACTTTTGTGAGAAATACTCCGTATTGTTCTGCTGAGACCGAAAATGGTGCTGCATTTTCCGGATGAGCAGGATCAGTTTCTACGCAAGGTATAAACTGCATATAATTCAATCCCAGCTCTTTGTGAAAAGCGTATATCTCCTCAGGAAAATTAACCGAGTAATCATTTACAACTATTAACGCATTCGTTTCAACCCCAGCTGCTAGAAGCATTTTGGCACTGTTATAAACTTTCTTCCAAGAACCTTTCCCATTCTTTTTGATTCGATAATGGTCATGAATATGTTCAGGGCCATCTAAAGATAATCCGATTAAAAAATTGTATTCCTTGAAAAACTCTGCCCATGCTGTGTTCAACAAAATTCCATTGGTCTGAAATCCATTGCCTACAGTTTTCCCTGCACCATATTTTGTCTGAAACTCAACTGCTTTTTTAAAAAATGATAAACCCATCAATGTTGGCTCACCGCCCTGCCAACCAAATGACATGTGCGGATTTCTCTGCTGCAGTGCTTGTCTTGTCATTTCTTCCAATGTCTTTATAGACATACGATGCCGCTCTGTGCTTGGGAAGAGGTCTGCTTTATCAAGATAAAAACAATATGTGCAATCCAAATTACAGTCAGGACCGCTCGGTTTAATTAGTAGAGAGTTTAAGGTTTTAATAGGATACTTTTATGTTTGTTTAAGATTTAAAAATAATAATGAATGGCTCAGCAGTAACCAGGTTGCATTTGATTTTAACTGAACCATTCATATTGTAAGCAAAAGACTACGGTTTTGCCGCTTGCCATCCTGCCTTTAATTGTAAATGCAGCTGTGCTACAATTTCTTTATTTTCAGGTTTATCCACGATACATTCTTTGCATAAAGGATCGTTCTTTAAGTCATATAGTTCTCTTGCGAGAATATCATTGGTCTTTATTTCAATCCATTCATTATAACGATACTGGTCAGTTCTCATCGAATAGCCCATTATCTTTTTACCGCGTGGATACTGACTGAACGCAGCTTTTTTCCATGCTCTATTTGGGTCGCTAAACAATGGGACCATACTCGTTCCTTCCATTCCGACTGAAAGCGGAAGTCCGCAAAGCTCAGTCAAGGTTGGGAAGATGTCAACGAATTCAGTTAAAGCATTTACTTTAATTCCTTTAGGCAAATCAGGGTCTGAAATAATCATAGGAACATGAGTATCTAATTCAAAGTTAGTATGTTTACTCCACTCTGAATATTCTCCCAACTTCCAACCATGATCACCCCAAATGATTACTATGGTATCTTTTCTTAAATCTAATCTATCAAGTTCAGCCATTACTTTTCCAACTTGAGCATCCATATAACTTACGCAAGCATAATATCCATGGATAAGTTCTCTTGTTTTAGGTTCATCGCAAGGTCCTAATTCAGGGATATCTGAATATGAGCGAAGTTCTCCCCAAGGAGCAAATGCAAGGTCGGGCGCATTTTTTGGTCTGAGAGGATACGGCATCTGAATTTTGCTTCTGTCATAAATATCCCAATATTTCTTTGGAGCAACAAATGGAAGATGCGGCTTGTGGAATCCAACGCCTAAGAAGAAAGGCTGATGCTCTCCCTCTTTTTTTGATTTAGCTTTTATTGCAAGTTTTTTTAGTGACTTAACAGCAAGGTCAGCAAGCTTTCCATCTTCATAAAAATTATCGGCAACATCGGCACATTCTGTTGCTGGTCCACGCATTCTCGAAGATTCTTTATCTTCAGCTTCTTTTTTAGTTGACTTTCTCCCGCCTTTAACTTTCTTAGTCTGATTTTCAGGCAGTGCATAAGTTTCTGCTTTTGTAACCTCATGAGGGATACTATAAGAAGCTTCATCCTCTAAACTAGCATGAAATAGTTTTCCCATTCCTTCGGAGAAATAACCTCTATTCATAAAGTACTGTTGAAGTGTCTCAACTTCAGGTAAGTTTTTCCTTATATGTGTAACAAGGTCATAAACTTTTGTAGTGTCGGGTCTTCTTCCCGTTAATAAACTTGCACGGGTAGGTGCGCAAACTGCCTGCTGGCAATATGCCCTATCAAACTGAACTCCGACTTTCGCAAGCGCATCAATGTTCGGTGATTTCACCATTGGGTGACCATAACATCCCAATTCAGGACGAAGATCATCAACAGCTAAAAATAAAATATTCTTCTTTCTTGGTGTTGGACCATCTGTGAACATATTGCTTGAAGGCAACTTGTTTCCAAATAACTTTTGAATCGGAGATATCCCGATTGCCGCACCTACACCAAACAGTGCTGAATTCAATAAAAATTCGCGTCTAGATTGTGCCATTTATTTTCCTTAATTATGTAATAATTCGTTATTAATATTGTCTATTGTTTGACAAGTTAAACTTGGAATAGTTTAATTCATGAAGCCAGTATCGTGCTTATTTAATTTCACTTTAATATTTCCGGATTCACTATCACCATAGACTGATTTGCTAATTTTTGCGGTGATTTGTGATTTAAAGTGACTACTTCAAATACACCATTTTCTTAGTTATGCTGTCAATTCCTTCAGTCAACCTGTAGAAATAAACACCACTCGATAAATTATATGTCTGAGGATTGAATTGCAAGTTATAAATTCCGGGTGATTTCTCTTCGTTAATCAAAACCGCAACTTGTTCGCCTAAAATGTTCTCAACCATCAATGAAATATGTGCCCTGTAATTTACCTTGAATCCTATCCTTGTGGACGGATTAAATGGATTTGGAAAATTCTGCTCAAGTTCAAAATTGCCGGGGATATTATTATTGGTTTTAGATTCTATACCTAAAAATACCTGTAAATCTTTTGGACCCACAAGCGGCGGAGCTGCAAGCTTAATTGTTTTATTGGTGGAGGAAACTTCATCAGCACCAATATCAGAAATTCCTTGACGCAATTGCCCATCCATATCGGTTGTAATTGCAGGATAATTTCCGGTTGCTGCATCAATCAAAGGACTATTTACTGCAGGTCTAAAGAATCCATCAGACTGCAAACTTAGCAGTGGGTCAAGATTGCTGAAACCCGCCGGAACAGGAGAAATTCCCAAAACTGAACCGCTATAAATATTTGATAGATAAGTTGTATTTGTAGCCGTATCAACTAAGGTAAATAAGTTTGTTTGCGTACTTCCTGCAATACCTTTAATAACATTGTTAGCAAAAGTTACGCTATCCGGACTTACTATGCTTATTCCATCCCCATTAATCCCTATATTAATATTACAGGCATTATTTACAAAAGTATTAAAAGCAACTAGCAGGCGTCTAACCGGGAAATATGCAGCGGCTATTGTTGTATCAGTTACTGCATCACCATTTTCAATTGACAATGCTGATCTGGAGTCATTACCCCTTAGACCCGAAAAGTAGTTGTTAAATATTTTATGGTCATCTCCATGAACACGGATACCTCCGGTATTAATGCTGCCATTGCCTATAAAAAAGTTACCATAAACCTGGCATCTTCTTCCCTGCCGTAGAGTTATTGTGCCTTCGTTGTTTAAGAATGTATTATAACGAATAATATTCTCGCACGATTTATTCGACACAGTTTCAATTTCACCATTACATTTTTCAAACAAGTTATATTCAACAACTGTATTTGAATTATATAAAGAATATGTACCGGAGCCTATCTTTACTGTCTCTTGTCCGTTAAGCCCTAGATTAGGTCTGTTTGCAAAATAATTTGAATCAATCTGTGCATAATTAGCATCAGGCAAATCCCTGGTAACCTGAAAATATGGACCATCGTGATTTTTCCCGCTTAAATAACAATGGTCCATTCGATTATGAGTTCCATACATACAAACCCAAATATAACTTGTTGTAGTAACCACAGGATTGCAGTCTAAAAGTGCAGTTTGTGTCAAACGCGAATAACTTGCATAAGTACCACTACTGCTCCGGAATTCAATCAGATTGTTTTTAGAACTGATTGCATTTCGAAAAACTAGTCCATCCACAATAAGATAATTCCCACCTATTCTAAGATTTGAATTTCCAGCAATTATGACCCTTCCAAATGTTTCCGCCTTTAGTACAATCGGCAATGCCGCCGTTCCGTTCTTACCGCTGAATTCAAGAACCACATTCGTCCAGGTCTGATTTGCTAGCGTTATGGTATCTCCGGGAACAGCAGTTGAAAGTGCTGTATTAAATGATGCAACAGAAGCAACTTTAGTATTTGCCGGTCGGCAATATGATGATAAAATTACAAGCAGTACTAACTGCAGGAATAATTTTTCTTTCAATATTTGCCTGGCGATTTCCTAATATTTAACGGTTCCATATTCAGTGTATCAAACAAACTATATCTCATGTATATGAATTCATTATCCCAACATAATTTGCTTAATACTTAATTAGTTATTCGTCTTTTTCTTCTACTTCTACTTTTTTATTTTTCTTTTCTTTTCCGGGTTTAACTTTTTTATCCTTCACCTTCCCTTTTTCACCTTTCTTAGCATGTCTGCCCGTACCATCACCACCATCTATAATGCCGCCGGTAGGATTCAATTGGTCAAGCGCAGCCTTAAGACTCTTTCTCGCAGCAATTGCTTCAGGATTTTTCGTATCTGCCGGAACAGGTATTTCTTCGAAAGGTGCATTCTTCATATCGAACAATTCACCTGACTCTGTCAACTTAAATGATTTGCTTCTGACATAATATTTCTCTCCAAGTTGGATAAAAACCCAATCGCGGAGTTTTGCGTTTTCGCCTTTAATTCTAGAGTTGAAACTGTGTCCATCAATCGGCCTGTCCTGTGGTACTTTTACGCCTGCTATTTCTGCAAACGTTGGAAGGAAATCAGTTGAGTCAATTAATTCATCGCAAACTTTTCCTGCAGGAGTAACTCCCGGCCAGTTTATTATCAATGGCTCAACACTACCGCCTTCAAGCATAGTTCCTTTACATCCGGAAAGTTCTTTTCCGCCAATTGTGGCTGAAGCAGCATGACCTTTGGCAGCTCCATTATCACTGAAGAATATAATCACAGTGTTTTCGCGTAACTTCAAACGGTCAACTTCGGACACTAGTTCACCAACTAATTTATCCATATAAGTTATATTATCAGTATAATAGTTTTTTGGTCC
>CAIWTC010000057.1 GCA_903915485.1 uncultured Ignavibacteriales bacterium
AAGTTACCCGCAACTAATCCTGAAAGAATTGTTAATGAAGCGCCGCCTTCTCTGCCTGATTCAACGATTTCGTTGACATGCTTTGATTTAGGGCTTGTAAATATTTTTGTGAATTCAGGGATTAACGCGCCGCCTAATGTTCCGCAGCTGATAATAACTGAAAGGATAATCCAAAGATCAGCAGGTAAATTGCCAATCAACATCTTGCTTGCAACGAATGTTACAATGATAGATGAGATTGAAGTAATCCAAACTAAATTTGTAAGAGGGCGTTCGAAATCGATATCATCTTTATTTCCATAAAGAGCTTTGCTTAAAGTTCTGTTCAAAAAGAATGAACCGACTGAAGTGATAATCATAAGAATACGCATTACGAAAATCCAGGTAAGTAATGCAGTCTGATACTGAAGGTCAAGTGCCAAAACGATGAAACTGATTAAAGCAACACCGGTAACACCGTAAGTTTCAAAACCATCTGCTGTAGGTCCAACGCTGTCGCCTGCATTGTCACCGGTACAGTCAGCAATAACTCCGGGATTTCTAGGATCGTCTTCTTTAATATCAAAAACGATTTTCATTAAGTCAGAACCGATATCTGCAATTTTAGTAAAGATACCGCCCGCGATACGGAGAGCACTTGCGCCTAATGATTCACCGATTGCAAAACCGATAAAACTTGCACCTGCAATTTTGCGGTCAACAAATAAAAGGATAACCAACATCATAACAAGTTCAACGCAGATAAGCATAACACCGATGCTCATTCCTGAATCTAAAGGAATGTTCAAAAGTTTAATAGGCTTTCTTTCTAAAGATGCAAATGCCATACGGCTGTTTGCCAGCGTGTTCATTCTTATTCCAAACCATGCAACACCGTAGGAACCTAAGATACCTATTACTGTCCATGTTAGAATGAATAAAACTTCGCCGACACTTTTATTGTCGAGATATCCAAAATAGAAAGCAACGCAAACTGCGATGAAAACAAATAAGATAGCTAAAAACTTTCCTTGTTGTTTTAAGTATGCTTTACATGTTTGGAAAATAATGTCTGCTACATCTAGCATTGATTTGTGAGCGGGAAGTTTTTTAACTTTAAAAAACTGATACAATCCAAATGCTAATCCGAGCACGCAGACACCCAACCCATAATATAAAAGCTGATTTTGGTCAGCGCTTAATTCCGGAATTTTAAGGTCTGCTTCACTAGCAAATGCTGAGAGTGGTGAAAGAAGAAAAATTAGAAACGCATAGAGTCGTTTTTTCATGTTGTTATTTACCTTTTATTAATGATAGTTAAGATATTCTCTATCTCTTCCTCAAGAAATATAATTTAAGCTTTTAAAATACGAAAAAAAGAGAAAATTATTCAAAAGGAAAGTGAAATACTCTTAATTAGTGCATAAATAATGCAATTAACAGGATTATTTTTGCATAAATATAAAGGAATAATTTGTGTTTTACGCTTTTTCAAGTAACCGTTTACTTGAGTTGCGGAAATTCCAAAAAACTGCCGCCCCCGTATGCAGAGTTTTTAATTTTTATATGGCACCCCCTGAAGATTTTTATCAGGTACTTCCCAAAATCAATTTATCAAAAAGCCATTTTCGTTCGAGTTGATTTCTTTCAGAAGTAGTTATCGTATGTACGCCGCCGTTTTCTTTAGAAAGGAAATCCAAAACCTCACTAACAGGTGCGAACCATCCGTCTTTCTTCGCGATGTGTTCCATGTTATGCTTGAATTCAGGATTAAGTTTCCCGTCAACAGAAAACTGATAACCAAAGTGAGTGTACATAAGGCACAGTCCGCCCTCTTCCTCAAGTTTGTCAATCTTATCAGGTGTGATTGCATTTGTGAACGGTCCGACTTTAGGGCCTTCGGTTGAAGCATACCACATATCCACAAAAGGTTTCTTCGGGTCAATATACGGCATGAAGGGACATGATTTCAGTGTGTTAGTTTCGCGGTAAACAAAATTACGGACATACTTAATTCTTTCACGGCAATAGTCACCCCAGAAGTATTCACTCTTTTCATCGTGTCCGAGAAAGTTCTTATCTTTATGTATATTCAATAATTTATAGAATGCTTTGAGTATTGGATTCTCGAGTCTTGAAGGACCCCAATATATTGTATCCTTGCAAAGCGCATGATTAGCCATTGTAACGGGGTCATGTCCGAACCACTGTTTATATTTATCGAGCGCAAGTTTACTTTCT
>CAIWTC010000058.1 GCA_903915485.1 uncultured Ignavibacteriales bacterium
GAATACGGATTCCGTTTACCCTCTGCATTGGATAACCGGCCGATGAAGTTTGAGGAGTTCTCACAGATGATGAGTCAGGTTATTTTTGTCAGTGCTACTCCTTCAGATTACGAACTTGAAAAAACCGGCGGAGCAATTGTTGAGCAAATTATTAGACCGACAGGGCTTTTAGACCCGGCGGTGGAAGTCAGGCCTAGCCTAGGACAGATAGATGATTTAATCGGAGAGATTAAACTTAGGGTTGCTAAAAGTGAACGGGTGCTTGTAACTACTCTTACAAAAAAAATGGCGGAAGACCTTTCTGACTACTTTGACAAACTTGAAATAAAGGTCCGGTACATTCATAGCGATATTGATGCGCTTGAACGCGTAGAAATTTTACGCGACCTCCGTCTTGGTGATTTTGATGTTTTGATAGGAGTCAACTTGTTGAGAGAGGGACTTGATATGCCTGAAGTTTCCCTGGTTGCAATCATCGATGCAGATAAAGAAGGGTTTTTGCGCAGTGAAAGGTCGCTTATGCAGACTGCAGGGAGAACTGCTAGAAATGCCAATGGAATTGTAATTATGTACGCAAATAAAATAACTGAATCAATGCGTAAAGTTATTGAAGAAACTGCCCGGCGCAGAAAAATACAGTTAGATTATAATATCGAACACGGCATAGAAGCAAAAACAATATTAAAAAGTTTTGATGAAATCATGTCCAGTACCTCAATTGCAAATCTCCGTAAAAAAGATGAACCAGATGACAAAAATTCTTTCATGGCAGTGGCAGAACCTGTAATCCGTTATATGTCTAATCAGCAGAAGGAAGAATTGATAGAAGAACTCAAAAATGATATGAGAGCTGCTGCAAAGGATTTGGAATTCGAAAGAGCCGCCTCAATTAGAGATGAGATTGAGAGAATCAAAAAGACGATGAAGTAATAGTATAAGTAATGTTATATATAATGATTATCATAATTCAATGAGACTAAAAGAAATTTTTCAGAAAACCCTGAATTTCCTCAACAAAAACATTCCGGGAATTGCATTTGCGATTTCTTTTATTGTTTATTTGTATACACTAGCCCCGGGATTGGCCCACATCGATGCGGGTGAACTTACTGCGGTACAGGCAACATTGGGGATTGCGCACCCGACAGGATACCCTCTATTTACAATATTGGGATATTTGTTTCTGAAGATTCCTTTATTCGTTTCCAAAAGCTATCAGGCAAATCTGCTTTGCGCGTTGTGGACTTCACTAGGGGTTTATTACTTCACAAAAATGATAATTCTTATTCTAACAAATAGTTCTTTGTTTGAATATCGTAGTCAGAAGAAGGACACAAAAAAATCTAAACAACAGACGCACATTCAAGCAGTTCCATATATTAATCTCATTGCCCTGGCAGGCGGACTTATGCTGGCTTTCGGTAAAACCTATTGGCTTCAAAGCACTTCTGTTGAAGTATATTCATTACAACTATTCTTGATGATTTCAACTTTATATTATTTTCTCAAGATTTTATCAAGTTTAGATGAAGCCCAAGTTGTGGTGAACAAATCTGTTGTAATATTTGCAATATTATTGGGGGCATGCTTCAGCAATCATGGGATGACTATTTTTCTTCTTCCTGGAATGTTGTTTTTGTATTTTACTAAAGCTGAAGGAAAGCATCGATTCAAAAGGTTTGGGTACATTATAACTATTTCCTTAGCCACAGTAGTGCTGTTGTATTTATATCTGCCTATACGAGCTTCGTTTAAGCCCTATTTGAATTGGGGGAATCCTGTAAACTTGGAAAATTTGCTGTTTCATATTCTGGGTAAACAATACAGCGGTTCTTTTTTCTCGGCAAGCGAAGTATTTGAGCATAATTTTACAAATTTTCTAAAAAGTATTCCATTTGAATTCGGTTGGCTGCCTCTCATATTCACTGTCATCGGATTTTTGGCTGCTGCGGCAAAACAAAGAAAGTTATTTGTGTTTATATCTCTGACAGTTGTCATCAATTTACTTGTGGCGCTGAATTATGACATCAGCGATATTTATACATATTATTTCCCTACATACATATCCTTAGCAATTCTCTCTGCTTTAGGAATGAGTTTCTTTGTTCAAAAGCTAGCTAAAAACTTCCGGAAATATGGGTTGATATTTATAGTAATATCTATAGGGGTAGAACTATACTTAAATCTTGGCGTTAGTCACAGAGGCCTATACACTTATGATGATTATGCAAAAGAATTATTGTCTAGTATGAAAATAGATGCTGTTCTGTTGACATCAACTCCGGCTGATTGGGATATAATGTCATCACAGATAGTATATTATCAGCAAGTCGAGAGACTACGGACAGATGTTGTCTTGATAGATTGCGGTCTCTTTAAGCTTCCTTGGTTTGCTGAATCAGTAGAAAAATATTATCCGGGCTTTTTTGATTTGTGCAAGGATGAACTTGCAAATTATAAAGAAGCATTCAAAAGTTATATAGAACACCCGAGCGAGATGACCGGCGATGAAC
>CAIWTC010000059.1 GCA_903915485.1 uncultured Ignavibacteriales bacterium
ATTGCCTTAGGATTTACTACTAAAATATTTTCCTTGATGATAGCCGAAAGCGATAAGTGCTCAAGTTTTGCTTCGAAAATATCCCGTTGTATCTTAGACCATTTGAGAAGATTGTCTAACAGACCATAAAGGCCAAGGACAGACTCATAAACCATTTGGATATATCTAACTAAGTCATCCTTGGTGTACTTTTCTGAACGCGTTGCGACCAACTCTAACAGTCCAATCACACCTGAAAAAGGACTCCTTAAATCATGTGCTATAATCGAAAAGAATTTATCTCTATTTTGAACTAGTTTAGTTAGTTCTTGATTTTTTAGCTGAAGTTCCTGCATTGCGGTTTGCAAATCAAGATGTGTCTTTATCCTGGCTAACACTTCGCGGGACTTAAAAGGTTTAGAAATATAATCTGCCCCACCAACATCAAAAGCCATTGCTATGTCGCCTTCCTCTACTTTGGCAGTCAAGAAAATAACTGGGATATCTTTTGTTCTCTCAATGGATTTTAATTGTTTGCAGACTTCATACCCGGAAATCCCAGGCATCATAATATCCAACAATATGATGTCAGGAAGTTTTACTTCAAGAGTACGAAGTGCTTTTTCTCCACTGTCGGCTAACATTAACCTGTAGAATGGACTCAGCACTGTACTTGCTAGTTGAAGATTATTGAGATTATCATCAACAATCAAGACAGACTTCTTACCTTTTGATTCCATATTCATGTTTTCCTGCATCATAAAGTTT
The DNA here is from genome assembly GCA_903915485.1 of uncultured Ignavibacteriales bacterium. GTDB lineage: Bacteria > Bacteroidota > Ignavibacteria > Ignavibacteriales > Ignavibacteriaceae > CAIYTF01. The sequence goes on from CAIWTC010000059.1 coordinate 748, forward strand.
TTATTAATTTATTAATAGTGTTATTGAACTCGTTAAATGTTTTTTGCAATACAGCAACATTAAAACTGTCCTGGGCCCGCCTGAGCTTAGTTAAATAATCATCAAAATAATTAATGTTATTCCGCGTCAGATAACTACCTACCTGTTTTATGAAAGCATCTACTTCATCCAAGTCAAAGTAGTCCACAAATTCCTTTGTTTTAATTTCAAAATCAGACTGCAATTTTTCAAGAACCCCTCTTAAAGATACTTTATCAGTTTCTCTTAAATTTGAGAATTCAACTCTACCTGCCGGTGATATATTTTCATGTTTTAGAGAATTTTTTGTGTAGGGGACATACTTCATGAGCACAGCATAAAGACTGCTTCTGAAGATTGGTTTGAATAACTTGTCATCAAAGATTTGGAAGTCTTCATTTTCCTTGAAAAAAGGAGCCGAGGCGGTAAAGGCAACAACAGGAATACCTGAAGTCACCTTATTTTTCTTCAATATAGTAGCAGCGGTTACACCATCCATTTGAGGCATTCTGAGGTCCATTATGATTAAATCAGGCTTATGTAATTCTGCCATTTGGACAGCGTCTTCTCCATTATACCCCTCAAGTATTGTGAAATTTTGTTCAAATAAATATCCCTTAAGCACATCTATATTTTGTTGGATATCATCAATAACAAGAATAGTTTTCGGATCAAAAGTAATGTTAGCAGTTTCGAATTCAGAATTATCATCAATCAGCAAATTATCATATGAATATTTAATATCATAAAAGTTTATAATGAATTTACTGCCTTTATTAATTTCGCTTTCCAAAACTATATCCCCGCCCAATAACTTAGCCAATCGACTTGATATCGCCAATCCCAATCCCGTTCCCGAAATATCCTTCGCAGAAGAATTTCCCACTTGGCTGAATGCTTCAAATATAGATTCGTGTTCATCTCTGGAAATACCTATACCCGTATCTTCAACTATCAATGAAAAATCAAATTGTCTGAAATCCTCCCTAAATTCTTTTATCTTAACAGTTATAGTAATCTGCCCGGAATTAGTAAACTTCAATGAGTTCCCAACTATATTCACGAGTATTTGACGCAGTCTTATCTCATCACTTTCAATTGACAAAGGGAATTCCGTTGGATAGTCAACCAGAAGTTTTATTCCTTTTTCTTCTGCCTCAGTTCCAAAAAGTAAGGAGATATCATTGATTAGAATTCCAAGATTCATTGGAGCAGTTTCCATATCCATCCGACCCGCTTCTATCTTGGATAAATCCAGTATGTCATTAATTAACCGAAGTAAAGACTTTCCGCTTGAAAAAATAGTTTTCAGATAAACTTGAGAAGTACTATCTGATGTTCTGGATAATAATATTTCAGAGAACCCAAGGATAGCATTCATTGGAGTGCGGATTTCGTGACTAACATTTGCAATGAAAACTGATTTTGCTATGTTTGCAGCTTCGGCTTTAATTTTAGATTCCTCTAAATCAGCATTCATGATAGCTAATTCATTCGCTCTTTTCTCAAGTTCATTCTTAGCCTGACTTAACTCGTTAACTAATCCTTTGAGTTCTTCCTCAATTCTTTTCTGTTTAGTAATTTCCCAATTCGTTCCAATCATTCTGAGTGCAGTCCCGGAATCATCACGCTGAACAATTGCAAGGGCTCTGATATTATGTATTGATGCATCAGGCCAAACCACACGAAACTCGGTATTAAATTCTTTCTCACCCCTTATTGCCAAATCAATTTCTTCATTTCCCCTTTCCATATCTTCCGGATAAATCCCTTTGAGCCAAGACTCATAAGCCCCTATAAAACTCTGTTCCTCCAACCCATAAAGCGCAAACATCTGTTTATCCCAAACGAGAATATTATTCACTACATCATATTCCCATACTCCAACACCGCCTGCATTAGTTGCAAGCGAAAGACGGGTTGATATTTGTTTCAACTTATTTTCAGCTTGTTTTCTTTCAGTTATATCCCTTTCAACAAACAAAACACTAATAGGTTTCCCATTTGAATCCAATAAGACGGTAGAATTTACATCAACATAAAATCTCGTGTTATCTTTCTTTATACAAACATATTCAGATATTTTGTATTCGCCAACTCCGGAAATTAGTTTTTGAAAATTTTCTTTTAACAAATTATGACTACTCGCATCAATGAAATCAAAGACAGACCTTCCTACCATTTCATTTTTTTGCTCAAGCGAATAGCCGTACATCTGTACAAGTTTATCCGACACCAATTGCAATTTACCATCTAGTGAAAGCATCCCTATTCCATCTGGTGATGCAGAAATGATCGCTTCCCATTTTTGACTGCTCTGCTGCAATGCTTGATCATTTTTCAATCGCTCCCTGATATCCTGAGCAATAATAAGGACAAACGATTTTCCTTCAGAAGTTATAACACGGGCGCTTACTTCCACGGGAATTATTGTTCCGTCTTTCTTTTTATGGGTTGTCTCATATCTTGCGCCTCCTGCTTTACTCATCAAATCATATTGATATAAAAGTTGAGGGAATTCTTCTTTCGGATATAAGTCATCAAGTCTTAATTCTAATATTTCATTTTGAGTATATCCAAAATGTGTCAGAGCAAGGTCGTTTGCCTCAATCACCCCTCTATTATTATCTAATAACAAAACTATCGAACCTGCCTGCTGCATCAGCGATTTATAACGCAGTTCACTTTTCTGAAGCATGCTCAGCGTACGTCGGCGTGTGTAAACGAATAACCATGCCAGCATAGTAGAAAGTATACTTATTATTATTCCACCTACAAAAATTGACTTAGGCGTTCTTGAATCTAGTCTTGCTGATAATCCCGGCAATGACTTTATGATTACAGTCCATTCATGCCTTGCAAATATAAATTGAGTTTTATCTACAAATTGAATCTCATCAACGTTCTCAAGTGAATGGACCGAACTATACATCATATTTTTTGGCGAAGTATCCGAGCCATCATAAATCAGTATATCAAGGTCTGTCCCTCTTTCCCCTAGGAGTCCATTCATAAAATCATTAACACGGAAAGGCGAATATACCCATCCAATAATATTCTGCTGTCGATCTTGGAGTGAAGTATGCGGCATATTATTTTTATACACAGGGACATAAGTTAAAAATCCGGCTTGTTTATTTTTCTCCGTTTCTTGTACAAGTTCAACTTTCCTTGAAATAGATAGCTTATTCAAATCCCTAGCTTCAATCATCGCTGTCCTACGGGTGATTTCCGAGTACATATCAAAACCAAAAGCTCTAAGATTTCGGCCGCTAAACGGCTCTAAATAAATAATTGAAGTGTATAAATCTCTAGCCCCTTCAGGTCTGACGGTATAATCAGGAAAACCGTTTCCCCTCATATACTTTATATGCCTATCCTTTAGAGAAGGCTGAATAATAAATGAAAAACCTACACCTTGAATTCCTGGATAGTTTTCTTCAAGCTTTAATGCAGCCACATACTCATAAAAATCTCTGCGCTTCACTGAATCAGAAGACCTAAATAAACCGGAGGCACCATGCAGTACTTGTTCATATGCGTGCATCCGTTCTTCTAAACGGGTATGCGCATCACGGACTCTGAAATCAAAATATTCCCTAAGTGCATTAATAGAAGTATGTCGAAAATTTTGCCAGGTCAGGTAGGTAATGAAAAGTGATATTAATAAAACAATAAACGGAATAGTACTCAGGAAAAGACTCTTCCTGCCTTTTGGCTTTGTTGTTCTCCTTGAATCAAGGACCTGTTGGATATTCGAAAATATATTATTCATATTATCAATTTAGGCTATCTATGTTATAAGCAAAAGGTTTTCGAAAATTGCGACTAAAACATCTTGTTTCAATAAAAAAATAAACACTATCGGACAAAATCAGCTAATTGAAAATATTGATAATAGATTCAAATAGCAAACTCTAAATAATTGCAGCAGTCCTGATTAGCGGGACTATATAGCCTAATTCACCCCCTCTAATTAAGCTTAAATCGCTTATAGTAAGAGAAACAACCAATCAGTATCAGCAGAATAATTTAGCCAAGGATTAATCACCAAGAATTAAAGAAGCAGCACCTAATAATCCGGCATCATTTTTAAGTTTGGCAGACAGCACTTGAATGCGAGGACTTATGGCTTTCAAAACTCGCGATTGAACCGATTTCTGAGTGCTTGAAATAAGTAATGAACCAAATCCTGAAACTCCGCCGCCAATAATAATAACACCTACATCGAGCAAGTTGCAAACCGATGCTAATGCTGCGCCTAATTTATCTCCAACGGTAGTAACAATTGATTGAGCGCATTCATCACCAAGTTCAGAAGCTTCGCCAATAACTTTAGGAGTTAAAAGCTCAAAAGGGAGCGGCGGAGCTTCCGCCACCGGGGCGGGTGCGGGCGCAGGCTGGGGCGCCACGGCAGCGGCGGGCGCGGACGCGCTCG
>CAIWTC010000060.1 GCA_903915485.1 uncultured Ignavibacteriales bacterium
AAATTTGAAATTCTACAAAGCTTTTGAGTAGAAAAAAAATAATACTGTAGATAGATAATATGTAATGAAAAAGGTCGGTAGCAAATCTGAGGCAGATATAACACTTCGCCGAAGGGCAGAAGAATTGCATACAAAGAAAACATCCAAAATAATTTCGCATCTTTCAGAAACTGATATACTGAAACTAATTCACGAACTTGAAGTTTATCAGATAGAATTAGAATTGCAGAATGAAGAACTTTTGCTTGCAAAAGAGCAGGCAGAAATTGCCTCTAAAAAATTTACTGAGTTATATGATTTTGCCCCGTCCGGTTATTTTACGCTTTCAAAAGAAGGTAAAATTCTTGAGTTAAACCTCATTGGAGCAAAAATGCTTGATAAAGAACGTAAGCGTTTAATAGCAAGCAGTTTTGGATTTTTTGTTTCAAATAATACAAAATCAGTTTTTAATCTCTTTCTCGATAAAGTATTTAGCACCGAATCCAAAGAAACCTGCGAAGTAATACTTACAACTCCCCATAATTTACCAATAAATGTTTTAATTGAAGGTATATCTACACAAGACACAAAAGAATGTTTATTAATAGTGATTGACATTACTGAGTTTAAGCGGGCAGAGAAAGCATTGCTTTGGAATGAAACGCTGCTTAAATTGATGGCAAACTCTTCCCCTCTGGGATATATAATTGTTGATAACCGGACTGATAAAATACTGTACTTCAATGAGAGGTTCTGCGAAATTTGGGGTATTGAGCATTTGACTGAACGAATGCATCGCGGTGAATTGAAAAACAGCGATATCATCACTGATTGTCTTCCTATACTAAAGGATATTTCTGCTTTTACCAAGTCCTCTTTACCTCTTCAGAATGAGGAAAACCGTATTGTTATTGAGGATGATATTCCATTTACTGATGGACGAACTGTCAGAAGGTTCTCGGCGCAAATCCGTGGGGGGAATGATGAGTATTACGGAAGGTTTCATATTTTTGAAGATATTACGAAAGTTAAATATTCTGAAGAAATAGCAGCAACCGCATTAGCAAAAGAAGTCGCACTCAACGAATTAAAGTCGCGCTTTATTTCAACCGCTTCCCATGAGTTCAGAACACCGTTGACATCTATACTTTCTTCCGCAGAACTTTTAGAATATTACGGCTCGCGTTGGAGTCAAGAGAAGAAGGTTTTTCATTTAACAAAAATTCAACGCTCAGTCGGAAACCTACAAGAAATGTTGAACGATGTAATTTTCCTTGGTAGGGCAGAATCAAACAAAACTCCGGTGGATTTAATAGAAAGAAATCTGCATGATTTTTGTGATCAGTTAATGGAGGAGTATCTATTATCAAAACAAAGGGACTACGCTATTGAATACAGTTATAATCTGAAAGCGGATTATTTCATCTTTGATAATAAATTGCTAAGACAAATTTTAACAAACCTAATTGGCAATGCAATAAAATACACGCATACATCCTCGCCCATAATTGTATCTGTGGACAAAGAAGAGTCAGGGGTTCAATTCATTGTTTCAGACAAAGGAATTGGGATACCGGAAGAAGAGCAAAAGTTTATATTTGATCCATTTTTTAGAGCGAGAAATAGTATTGAATTCGAAGGCACCGGGTTAGGGTTACCTATCGTAAAGCGCAGTGTAGATGCGCACGGGGGGGGGATCACATTTATTAGCAAAGAGAATGAAGGGACTACATTCTTTGTTCTAATTCCAACAATAATAATTACCCGTGATAACAAAAATGAAAAGGATAACTTTAGTTATTGAGAATAATTTTGATGTTCTCAAAAACAACTATTCGCTCATTATTAAGAAATCTGAATGATTTCTTCCAGCATTTTTATATATGAACAAGGCAGTAAATTACTGAATTCCTTTGTCCACCATAAGTTGTGAAAACTGCATATCCGACATCAGAATATGATTATTCCACCAATTTCTCAAGAACTGCATGGTCTCGATAGCGAGTTTGTAATCACCTTTACCTAGTTTTGTATAGAGAGCGAGTGTATTGCTAGTCAGTTCGGTGTGATCATTGCGATGTTCACCAATACCCTGAAATTCGGCTTTCTCCATTAGACTTTCTTCGTATTCGAAATGATACTGAGTGTAAGCATAGACATCAGCCAGGGTTTGCTTTAAGGCCTTCTTCCCAGCGCCTTGAACCATTTGTTCATTCAGGTTATTCAAAAGGGCAAAAAGTTTTTTATGCTGTTCATCAATTGAATCTACTTTTACGCTATAACTGTCAATCCATTCCATCAATGGCATTTATTTCCTGTTTATATTTAGGGTTGTTTTCTGAAATCAGTAATTATTGAGGTATTTTTCAAAGTTACTTCTTTTAGTAATATCAAGCTCAGATTTGTCAAACGATGACCAACCTTTGCGGTAAGCGCCACCCGCACTAACACTAGGTTTTTCTGCTACAATATATGTGTAAAGATAATCAAATCGATGAACAAAATCGGCTTAATTATCCAATAGTTTAGGCAATTTTTGAAAGATAGAATCTATAAAGATTTAGCAATCATAAGGTCGCCAGAAAATCATAGCAAACATTATAGGTATTCAGATAATCTACCTGATAATTATTTCCAAACCGTCTGCAACAACATAGCGTAGAATATGTTCAGTCTTTTTTAATCGCTGATATTTCTTATTATGTTTCGGAAAGTTTGTCCAGTATTTTTACCGGCCTTATAAACAATTTTACTTATCAAATTTATTCCCGTCAAATGTAGTGGAAATGTATTTCACAAATGCTTACAGCACGAGAATATTCCGTAAAACTTTTATTTCTCAGGCAAGTCAAAGCATGGACCTATCCACGGTTTCGAAACTGGTAGGACATTCATCAATCACTACTACAGCGAAGTATTACAACAAGGTAGAACTTGCGCGGAAAGCAATAGAACTAGAAAAGTTC
>CAIWTC010000061.1 GCA_903915485.1 uncultured Ignavibacteriales bacterium
CTGCCAATCCCGCTCTTGCGTACAGTCATCAAAACCAATGAACCCGACTAAAACATTATCAATATTAATTGGAATAAGCAGAATTGATTTGATTTGCTGACTCTCAAGATGTTTCCTGAATAATTCTTCGTGAATGTCTGCAATGGTGGTATAGTATGGAAGTGATTTCTTAAAGTAATCACTGAATAAAGTTGTTTTTTCTATATACGAATGCTGGTTTTCCGGGTTTGAAACCTGAGATGTTATCCCTTCAGCAGACCATTCAAAATCCTGTCTTGCAAAAAATTCTTTTGATGCTGAATTTTGAATTATACTAAATAGGTAACATCTGTCAGCATTGACGGATTTGCCTAAAATCTCAATTGAGTGTTGTATCGCTTCAGATGAATCTTTATTGGTTAACAATGTAGTTGTAGCAGCAGCAATTCCTTTAAGAAGTTCATTTGTGCTTTGTTGAAACAATAGCAATTCTTTTTCTTTAGTAATATCACGGCCAACAGCTACAATTTCAATTACATTACCATCCTCAGCCACATTCGCAGTGTCTTCCCATAAAATCCATCTCCATCCGTTTTCAGTTAGCACCCTCTGTTCGGCTTCAATATAATGGGGAATCACCGTTAATTCACCATTAGCCTTCATAGCATCGGGAAAAATGAATGGTAAAAAGTTACTCTCCAAGAGTTCTTTTTCACTCTTGCTGATAAATTTGCAATATGCTTCATTAACAAAAAGGATTTTTCCATCTCTGTCAACAGCAACAATAAGATTATTCTGGGAATTCAAGATGTGCTTTTGCAGAAGCACATTTGAAATACGAGGCTTTTTATAAGTTTTAATTGCTTTTACCAATTTAAATATTTATAGTTAATATAATTTATGGATATTCCATTTGGCATACAAGGATTTAGTGTGCGAGTGATTGTCTTGCATCGACGAACGACGACTAATGGCGACGAACGATGTGCGCAAGGATGAGTATTTTATATTAACTATATTACTTGTCGCTAAATATAGTCGTTAATCTACAAACTAATTATAATTTTTGAATTCCGTAATTCCCAAGTCCCTGTTGCGTCTCCTGCTGCAAATTGCTGAAAATTATTTCTCTTTTTATTCTGAATAATATTCGTCCTTCAGGAGAAAGTTCAACTTCTCTGGAGTCTTCAACGGAAACGGGTTCTGGATATTTCCTGACCGGGGTTGAAGGAAGATAATTCGAGATATTAGACGGCGGAATGGTTCTGTACTGAACAGGTGTATGTTCGGGAACAAAATATGAATGAGAATATCTATCAACCTTATTAAGGGATTGCGCCGTATTGTGCTGAAGATTGTCAGCCGATTTGGGCTCAAAAATACTCTGTTTCAACTTACTAAAAAGTAGTATCCATAAAAAACCGAGAATCGTTATTATTAGCATAAACATTCTCCTTTAATAAACCGTAATATAATTTCTGATGTCTGCATATAGCTACAATGTTTTATAAAATACTTAACACAAATAAACGATTCTTACTATGAATTGAAATGGATTATCTAAAATCGCCCGTATGGTGCGTTGAGCAATAAATACTTGCGTTAAACGACGAGTAAAATAATTTAAGAACTTCCCTTTTAGGTTGTTTTGCAACTGTTTTGAGTTAATTTAGTAATTAAGGGCATAAGCGCATCATTTGGCGCTGTTGATTTACGCAGAAAAAGTATTCGATTACCTAATGCATTTATTTACAAGACTAATCTTTATATTTGCATTATTATAAACTAGAAATCTAAATGGAAGTAATTAACTCGTTCATCTCAATCGAAAATATTATTTCGTTATTAAACGGAATGTTAGTTAGCACGCTATGTGCTTATGTCGGCTGTAAAGTTATTTCGCGACCAATTGGATTTAAGTTTGCTGTTCTAATAGGTGTTATTTCCACATTAGCCGGCTTGATACCGGTGGTTGGATTTATTGCTAACGCGCTTGTCTTCCTGGTATCACTTTATTATCTCGCAGGAATTGAAGTTCGAGATTTGGGGTTGCTATATCTGGTTAATATGGGGATATATTACCTTACTACAATGCTTAAGGAAGAAGCTATCCGAGCCGGATGGCTTAATTTTTGAATAATGTTTCCACATAAATCTATAAACACATAAATTAATTCATTAATTTGTTCTCAATATTTTTAGTATTAAAAATATGCTGATTAGTAATTCTTGAATAATTAACAAAAAATAATTTTATTATATGAATGCCGAAGGATATACAAAAAAGTTTTCGCTTGTCCCCCACCCTGAAGGCGGGATGTACAAAGAGGTTTACCGTTCATCACTAATGATGCCGCAGGAATTGCTTCCATCAAAATATATCCAAGCACATTCTGTTTCCACATCTATATTATTTTTACTTAATGAAAATGATTTTTCTGCGTTTCACAAAATTACTTCAGATGAAATATGGCATTACTCCGCAGGTGACGGTGCAATCATCTACTGCATTTCACAAGACGGCAAGCTAACAGAGCTCAGACTCAGCAATGACGATGACCCTGCATCATTGGTTCAAGTAATTATCCCTGCCGAAACATGGTTTGCTGCAGAGACTATCAATAAGAAAAGTTTTATACTAACAGGATGCACGGTTGCCCCGGGATTTGAATTTTCGGATTTCACGCTTGCAGTCAGGAATGAATTAATAGACTTATTCCCTCAGCACACAGAATTAATAACAAGGCTCACAAGGAACAACTCATGAAGTTTATATTGTCATGTTTAATAGCTGTTATATTTATTTTTACATTTAGTATCACGGCACAAGAACAAATAAAGCAAAGCACAAACTACTGTATTGTTATTCACGGTGGTGCCGGAAGCAGCATTGACAACCTCCCTGACTCGCTTAAAAATGCATATCGCCATGAACTTAGCGCGGCATTAACTAAAGGAGAGAATATACTAAAAGCAGGCGGCACTTCATTAGATGCTGTCGAAGCCGCGGTCAGATATATGGAAGACTCTCCTCTTTTTAATGCCGGCAAAGGCGCGGTGCTGAATGAAGATGGTGTCGCTGAGATGGATGCGGCAATCATGAACGGAAAAGATTTAAGTTGTGGTGCTGTGGGTGCAGTTCATTTTACAAAAAATCCAATATCTTTAGCACGGGCGGTGATGGAGAAAACCCAGCATGTTCTCTTAGTAGGAGCCGGCGCAGATAAATTCTCAAAAGAAACAGGGCTTGAACAAAAAAGTGCTAAGTATTTTATTGTACCTAAAAGCTATGAAGATTGGTTAAAGAGTAAATCTAAACGCGGAACCGTCGGCGCAGTCGCACTTGATAAATCCGGAAATTTGGCAGCGGCAACTTCCACCGGGGGTCTTGCGGGAAAGATGTCAGGTCGCGTAGGTGATGCACCGCTTATCAATTGCGGCACTTATGCTAACAACAAAACCTGCGCAGTTTCCTGCACCGGGATTGGTGAAAAATTTATCAGGAATACAATTGCATTCAGAGTCTCCGCGCAAATGGAGTACTCGAATAAACCGCTGAAAGAATCAGTTGATTATTTGCTGAGCAGCGTCCTAACTGCCGGTGACGGCGGAATAATTGCAGTCGATAAAGATGGGAATTATGTTATGAATTATAATACTCAGAATATGTTCCGCGGAGTAGCAAATTCATCAGGGAAATTTGAAACTTTCCCTTGAGACACTTGACAATTTATGTCCAAAATTATTTAAGCTTTCGTTTAAAATATTGTAAAGTGAAAAACCTTAGACCCCGCTTAGTTCAAGTGCGGGAATAATAAAGTAAAATCTACTACCCTTCCCTTTTTCACTTTCCGCGAAAATTTGTCCGCCGTGCTTTTCGACAATTTCTTTGCAGAGCATCAGACCCAAACCTGTACCTTTTTCCCGAGTGGTTCCTTCAGTTGAATGAAAAATGGACAAATTAAAAAGCTTTTGCAAATCCTCTTCCGAGATGCCGACTCCGTTGTCAATTACGCTAATCTCAACAAACTTAATTCCTATATCAGGTTTTTCAATATTCTTCGCAGAAATAATAACCTGCCCACCCCTTTCAGTAAATTTAATACTGTTTGAAATTAAATTTCTGAGGACAAGTTTAAGCATGTTCAAATCAGCATAGACGGTTAAATATTCATTAGTTTCATCCGAGAGAACAATGCCCTTTTGTTCCGCAACAAGAGACAATGCCTCAGTAACACTCTTAATTTCCTTCTTCAGGAATATCGTATTACAGCTAAGTAAATAATTCTTTGACTGAATTCTTGCCCAATCCAGAAGGTCATTTACTAATTCAAATTGTTTTTGAATAGAGTTGTTAAGAATCTTGCTAAATTTCTGGATTTCACCCTTGGATAATATATCAATATCGGTAACTAATA
>CAIWTC010000062.1 GCA_903915485.1 uncultured Ignavibacteriales bacterium
CTGATGGGAAATTTGAAATATCCAGCATCCCTGCAGGGGAGTATTTGCTCAGGTGCTCGATAGTCGGTTAGAAAGACAGATTCTCAAAACCGTTTATTATCACAGAGAAGCAAATGCTGATTCAAAAAGACAAAATTAAAATGATGCCGTCAGCAATTACTCTGAATAGTATCGAAGTTAAATCAGAGCGCTCACAATTGACTACGGGCATTGATAGAAAAATATATGATGTAACTCAGGATGTGCTGAGTTCAAGCGGAAGCGTAAGTGATTTGTTACAGAACATACCATCTGTCCAAGTTGATATTGAAGGGAATGTTAGTTTACGCGGTTCTGCTGATGTTGAAATATTAATTAATGGTAAGAATTCTGCTCTCGTCGATCCTACATCGCGTGCGGAAGCACTTCAACAGATACCGGCAAATGCTATTGAAAAAATTGAAATTATTTCTAACCCTTCAGCTAAATTTAAGCCAGATGGTGTTTCGGGAATTATAAATATTGTCCTTAAAAAGGATACTGATCTAGGTTATAATGGAATGGTTGGAGCCAATTACGGTAATTTAGGGAGATATAATTTTAACTCAAGTATAAATTATAATCCCGGTGGATTAAATATGTTCGCAAGGTACGGTATAAGGCAGGATAAGCGCGCTTCAGTTAACAAGGATGATCGTACTCAAATCAGTTTGATAGATACAACTTATTATTTTGGCAAAAGAGATGCCGGTGGGAAACCATTTTCTCATTTGCTTGCAGGTGGACTGGACTATAATATTAACTCAACGAACTCAACCGGAGTGTCCGGCAATTTTATGTTTCGTGATTATACCCGCGATGAGAGCACTCAAAAAACATATTATGATGGCACGCATTCCAAAATAGAAGATTACAAGCGATATCGTACCGGTGAAGAATATCAAAAAGAGGGAGAGGTTAATGCATACTATCAAAAAAACTTTGATGGTGATGACCATAAAGTACGATTGAATTATACCTATGCCTTTTCTCCTGAAACAGAAAACAATTATTTTAAGGATAGTTTTTCTTTCCCCTTTGGTCACCCGGAGGGAAGAGATAACATGATAACAATTGCAAAAATGTTTAGAAACGAAGTAAGTCTTGAATATTCCAAACCATTAAGCGATGTTTCAACTTTTGAAGCCGGATATGTAGGTAATTTTGATAAGAATGATTTTGATTTTAAGGGAGAGTTATTAGCAGATACAATTAAAACAATTTTTGCTGTTGATACATTAAAAACTAAACATTTTATTGCAAGTTGTGCTGTCCATGCAGCATATGCAACTTATTCTGATTCTTGGGGACTATTTTCTTATATGGCAGGATTGAGGTTAGAACAAGCAAATGTAAAATCTGATTTAGTATCTTCAAATTTGATATATACGCAAGATTATTTTCAGGCCTACCCAACAATTCATATGGATTATAAATTGTTTTCATCTGCTGAACTTCAATTAAATTATAGCAAACGCGTTAATAGACCTGATGATGAAGACCTGAATCCGTTTCCGGAATATCAAGATCCGAGAAATCTCAGAAGAGGTAATCCAAAATTAAAACCTGAATACATTCATTCCTTTGAGTTGGGATTAAAACTTGAAACTGAGGTTGTAACTTTGTCTCCAATACTTTATTATAGAAACAAAGTGAACGGTTTTACATGGGTAACTTCGCCTCTTAATGATTCAGTACTGGTTACAACTCATGAAAACTTGTCGACAGATCGTTCTGCCGGTTTGGAAATTGCTTTTATAGGAAGTATTGCAGGTGTATTAAATTATAACGGTGGTATTAATGGTTTTTACGAAAAAATTGATGCTTCTGATATTGGATTTAGCAATTCAAAATCTACTTATTCTTGGAGCGGTAACTTAAATTGTAACTTCTCCACATTTGCAAATGGAATATTTCAAATAAATACAAATTATCGTGCCGCAAGACTGACACCCCAAGGGAATTTTAAGCCTGCTTTCGTTCTGAATATTGGGTATAAGCAGGATATTATCCCGGATAAATTGACTTTTACTGCGACTGCTTCAGATATACTAAAGACTATGAAGCGTGAAATGACTATAAACACAAATTGGCTTCAGGAAACAATGACAGACCAAAGGAATTCGCAAGTGGTTTATCTTGGGATCACTTATCATTTTGGCGCAACAAGCAAAAAGAGCAAAGAGAAATCTTTGCAGTACGATGACAGTATTTAATCAGCTTTTGAGAGCCCATTATATTGTTTCAAAAAATTGATAACATTTCATATATTAATAATATTATGTTAGAAATTAAAACACGAAGAAAAATGAATTATACAATGCTGCGTATGAAGTTAGTATTTGCTCTTGCATTCATGATGTGTGCGAACATGTTTGCCCAATTCGGCCAGAATAAAGTTCAGTATCATGAGCAGGAGTGGTATTATATTCAGACGAAGCATTTTGATGTATATTTCAATCAGAACGGCTCGAAAGTAACTGAGTTCGCAGCAGCGGCTGCGGAGGAAGCACTTGAATCTATTCAGAAGAAACTTAACTATTCAATCAATAACCGAATCTCGTTAATTATATACAATTCCCAAACTGAATTTCAGGAGACAAATGTTACTGATGAATACTTAAGCGAAGGTATTGGCGGATTTACAGAACTATTCAAAAACAGAGTAGTGCTGCCATATACAGGAAATTACAAAATGTTCAGGCATGTTATTCACCATGAACTAGTTCATGCAGTAGTGAATGATTTGTTCTTTGGTGGTTCAATTCAAAATGTTATTCAGAATAATATTTCAATCAAAGTTCCTTTGTGGTTTATGGAAGGACTTGCTGAGTTCCTTTCACTGGGTTGGGATGTAAACACTGACATGTTTATACGCGATGCTATCCAAAATGAAAACCTTCCTGAGATGGCAATGCTTAATGGATACTTAGCATACCGGGGAGGGCAATCAATATTTTTCTACCTTAGCAATAAATATGGTGATGAGAAGATAGGGGAGCTTGTACATAAAATAAAAAGCAAAGGCAGTTTTGATGATGGACTTGAAAGTTCAACCGGATTAAAGTCAGAAGAATTTAATGAGCGCTGGAAAAAATTTCTAAAGAAAAGATACTGGCCTGATATTGATGTTTTTGAAAGTCCCGATGAATATTCTAAAAGACTAACCGACCCAAAGAAGGAAGGCGGAACCTACAACACAAGCCCTGCAATTTCACCTTCGGGAACAAAGATTGCATTCATCTCTAATAGGGATTTTTATTTTGATGTTTATATCATGGATGCAACTGATGGTAAAATTATTAAGAAACTTATTAAGGGTAATAGAAGCGTTGATTTTGAAGAGTTAAATATTCTTACTCCAGGACTTACTTGGTCGCCTGATGGCAAGAAATTAGCGCTCGCAGCAAAATCAGGTGAGTCAGATGTAATTTATATCATCGATGTACAGTCCGAGGATATTGAAGAACTACCATTGAAACTTGATGGTGTTGGAACTGTTCATTGGTCTCCTGATGGTAAGAAACTTGCATTGGTTGCCCAAAATTCATTTTCTTCAGATATTTATTTATACGACTTTGAGTCAAAAAGACTAACTAATCTAACCAATGATGTTTTCTCTGACTATGACCCTGCATGGTCGCCAGATGGTAAAGTGATTTATTTTACTTCAGATAGAGGAGTAAATGTTTCCGGATGTGATACTATTAAAAGCATGGTAAAACAAAATTATTCGCAAAGCGATGTTTATGCTATTAGAATAGCTGACAAGAAAATAATAAGACTGACCGAAAGTTTTATTGCAGATGAATTTTCTCCAATTGCTTCGCCTGACGGAAAATCTATTCTATTCATTTCTGACAGAAACGGCATTAACAATATTTATAAGCTAAACTTTAAGGATGTATTCTCTGATAAGTTTGAAATTGATTCAACTGCGCCTGCATATCCCGTGACGAATTCCTTAAATGGAATCTATCAACTCTCTATCTCCACTGATGGAAAAAAACTTGCATATTCTACTATGTATAAGTCGGCATATAATATCTTTGTGATGATGAATCCATTCGAGATGAAAGCAAAAACTTCGGAATTAAAAAAGACAAATTTCCTAAATGAGATAACCAGACCTAAGTTGAACAATTCTGATTCACTGAATAAAGAAGTAATCAAAAAGAGTGAAACTCCTGAAGATGCCGACTCTCCATTTTTCACCGGTCAATATATTGATACTGCGAAGGTTAAAGATAAAGCAAATGATTATAGCAACTTTGTTTTCGGTGAAAGTAATTACTATAAAGTGAATACTCCGAAAGATTCGACAAAGTTTCTTGTTTTAGATAACCTCGATTCAAAAGGAAACTACAAAGTAAATAAATACAAAGTTAGTTTTTCTCCTGATATTGTTTATGCTAATGCAGGATTTAGTACGCTCTACGGACTTCAGGGCGGTACAATTATTTCCTTCAGTGATGTGCTTGGGAATCATAGACTCGTTGCACAAACTAGTTTGCAGATTGATTTGAAGAATAGTGATTATGGTTTGGCATATTACTATCTCCCAAAACGCTTGGATGTTGGAATTGAGGGATTTCATACTGCTAGGTTTGTTTATTTGGATAGGGGAGGAATGCTCAATTTATACCGGTTTAGAAATTATGGTGCTAATCTATCTTTCAGTTATCCGTTCAACAGATTTTACAGGTTTGATTTTGGGATGAGTTTTCTAAATATCACGGCAGATAACTTAGATATTCCGAATGATAGTTTTGACAAATTATCTTATCTGCTGCCGATGATGTCATTCGTGCACGACAATACTATTTTCGGATATACTTCTCCTATTGAAGGAACCCGTTACAGATTGGATTTCCTTGCCAATCCATTGCTCGATGTAAAAAAGTATTCTTTCTACAGCACTACATTTGATTACAGAACTTACTTGAGGTTCTTCACGGACTACTCATTTGCAATCCGTTTTTCAGGCGGTGCTTCATGGGGAAAAAATCCGCAAAAGTTTTTCCTTGGCGGTATGGAGAATTGGATAAACAGACAGTTTTACGGTGACACACTACCGGTAAGGTCTTCTTCAGACTTTGCATTTTTAACTGCAGTTCTTCCGATGCGTGGTTATTTTTACGGAAGGCAAATCGGTTCTAACTATTCTCTGATGAATCTTGAGCTTAGATTTCCTTTAATCCGCTATCTTCTGACCGGCGGGATTCCTCTTCTTCTTAGAGATGTTTTGGGCACTGCATTCATAGATGCAGGTTCTGCTTGGGAGAAAAAGGATATTCAGTTGATTAAACGAGACCCAATTGGCGGAGTTAAAACAAAAGACTTGCTTATAGGAACAGGGTTTGGTGCACGGATTTATCTTTTATATTTCTTAACCCGTTTTGATGTGGCCTGGTCGTATGACTTAAAATCATTTTCAAGACCTATATTTTACCTTTCTATAGGATACGATTTCTAATAATAGTCATTTATCCTTAATTAAGTCCAATCATCATAATATTTTGGCTGAATATCTCATTTATTGATAAATTCATTGGTTATTTACAATAATTTTAAACTAACTATAAACAATTAAAAGGCAACTTTTATATGAAAATGAAACTAATTATAAGTATGCTGGCCTCCCTGATGGTCGTATATTCATTCCAGGGTTGTTCAAATACAAATAATGCTTCTTCATCAAGCAGAACCCCTGCAGTATCATGGGTAAAACTTGATACTGTAAAGGCAGGAAAATTTGACACAGGCAAAATGTGGACTTTCGATTTTCCTCCAACCGAATTCTTCAAGCAGGAATATGGTTTTAATGCAAGTGATGAATGGCTTGAGAATGTCAGAAAATCTGCATTAAGATTTGCAACTTATTGCTCCGCTTCATTTGTATCAGGCGATGGTCTAATTATGACAAATCATCACTGCGCAAGAGAGAGTGTTACAAAAGTCCAAAAAGAAGGCGAAGATTTACATGAGAACGGATTTATGTCTCCAACATTCGATACTGAAAGAAAAGTACC